>JBGSMY010000241.1:0-14676 GCA_041739975.1 Pirellulaceae bacterium | reverse complement strand
CGAATACCCCAGGGCTTGTCCCGGGGATTCTTCTGTTTTGCACTACATCAGCGCGTCCTCAAAAAAGTTGTTTTGCGTCTCGCATCTCGAATACCCCAGGGCTTGTCCCGGTGATTCTTCTGTTTTGCACTACCTCAGCGCGTCCTCGAAAAAGCCGTTTTGCGTCTCGCATCTCGAATACCACAGGGCTTGTCCCGGGGATTCTTCTGTTTTGCACTACAACAGCGCGTCCTCAAAAAACCGTTTTGCGTCTCGCATCCCGAATACCCCAGGGCTTGTCCCGGGGATTGTTCTGTTTTCCACTACATCATTCCACTACTTCTTTGTTAAAATATCTCCTGCCAATAATCGAACGAAATGCATGGAAAAACCGAACCTAAACCGCAAACCAAAGTCTATTTAGATCAATCCAAAACTAAGGCAGATCACTAATTTCAACCGTCGACGAACGGCGACGATTATCTTAGAATGAATTAAAGCGATTTCAGAAAATCGAATTAGTAAAAATAACCGATTTAGCAAACCAACCACAATTGCCTGCGGCGAAATGGAAGTATCACGTTTGAGCTTTCGGGCCGTTTGCAACACAACTGAGGAAAAATAGCGTTGACCACGTCGAAAAGCACCCGCGATATCCAGTCCGACGCAACCAGCGATCCATCCACTAATAATCCTGCCGGCAGCACATTTACGGACCCACGCCGCAATCTTGAGCGCAGCATGCGACTCGCCGAAACCTGTGTTCGCGCGATCGTCGACAATGGTGGCCAAGACGTGGTGGTGTTGGATATGACTGGCGCGACCGCTTTGTTTGATTATTTTGTCATTGCTACAGGCACGAGTCGTCGTCAGTTGCTTGCCATTGCTGACGAAATTGATGATTTAGTAAAAGCCGAACTGAACGATCGCCGTTCGCATTTAGACGGCGGCGACACGAGTCGTTGGATTGTGTTGGATTATGGCACGGTGGTCGTGCACTTGTTTGACGACGAAACCCGACAATTTTATGCCTTGGAAGCGTTGTGGGGCGATGTTCCTCGAATCGATTTGGTAAAAGCCAAACACTAATACTGAACCAACTTTGGCAGGTAGAGTTTGGAGTATTTCTTCAAAGAAAGCCTCTGGAAAAGAACACCCTCAAACGATCGAGGAAACTTTTGTTTCCGCCAGAGGTGTACCTCTTTTAATGAGGCAATCGGTCATGGCCAAGAAAAATCCTGCTGTTGATGCGTACATTGAAAACGCTGCTGCGTTTGCTCAGCCGATCTTGAAGCGACTGCGCCGCTTGATTCACCGCGCTTGTCCCCAAGTTGTCGAAACGATTAAGTGGGGCATTCCTTATTTTGAACATCACGGATTGTTAGTCGGCATGGCGGCGTTTAAGCAACATGTCAGTTTTGGTTTTTGGCGATCGAAACAAATGAGCGATCCGGCGAAGTTATTTGACCGCGGTCCCAAAGCGTCGATGTGCAATGTGCGAGCTGCAACCATCAATGAATTACCGACTGACGAAATCATCTTGCAATATCTGGCCGAAGCCATCAGGCTTAATAATGACAACATTGATATCCCAATGGCCTCGAAAACCCTTTCGAAATTGAAACCTGTGGGAGCCAAGTCCAGTCGAAAAGCGGTGATCGTGCCCGCGACACCTGGCGATTTGCGCCAACAGCTAGCAGGAAATCAATCGGCAGCCCAGTATTTTTCCCAGCTGAGCCCAGGGGCCCAGCGCGATTACATCGTCTGGATCGAGTCGGCCAAACGTCCGGCCACCCGAGCCTCGCGGCTGGCTACAACGATCACACAACTGGCACAGCGAAAATCGCTGAACTGGAAATACGAGCGCAAACAATGAGCCGGCAAGTTTTCCCGGTGGCCGGAATTTATTAGACTAAACTCAGAGGTGGCGCGATGGTCGAGTTTACAATTACTGGCGAAGAACTTTGGAACCGGATGGAGCGCGCCGTGGAAAAAGTCAATGAACGCTTGCGGAAGACCGTAAAAATTCTGGAAGACGCCCAAGTGCCGTATGCGGTCATCGGCGGCCAAGCCGTGCGGGCCTGGGTAGCTCAAGTCGATGAAGCGGCGTTGAGAACGACCCAAGACGTCGATATTCTCGTTCGGCCCGCGGATGTTCCGGCGCTAATCAAAGCCATGACCGCTGCTGGATTCTATCATCGCAACACGGCCGGATTAGATATGTTTGTCGAACATCCGACTGCGTCAGCACGCGATGCGGTCCACGTGCTCTTGGTCGGCAACGTTGAGAAAAGTGGCGAACCCAACCCGGATATTGAGCCATTAGCTCGGGCCAATAATTTTCATACCGTCCCGCTGGAAACGCTGGTGCGGATGAAATTGAATTCCAATCGACGTAAAGACCAAGTACACCTGCTCGATATGATTTCGCTGGGCATGATCGACGCCTCCTGGCTGCCCAGGTATCCTGATGGTTTACGCCAGAGATTGGAAGAATTGCTGAACGACCCGGACGGTTAGGCGAATCGCTGCAAAAGTCGACCGAAGTTCCGATAAACACAGTTGACCGAACGTAGGCAATCGAGTTGTTTAAGGGAGACCTAAAATGAAGCGTTCTGTTCGAGACTCGCATCAGGTTTCGAAATTGGTTCTCGTAACCGCGTTGACATTCTTTGGCCTGGTAACGGTCGCGAGTGCCTCGTCCAGCAGTTACCCATTGTTTGCCTGGGTTCAAAAAACGGAAGAATGGACGGAACCAAAGGATTCCTCGGCAAAACTTGAAAACCGATCTGTGCAGGACCCGGCCACCACAGCACCACGGTTGTCCAAAACGGTCCGCACTGCAGAAGAATATCTGGCCGAATTGGACAAAAGTCAATCTGATGGGCGAGCGTTCTTTAACGTAGCCTTGCCTGACGATGAGTTGAACAAATTGACCGCAGAAATGCGCCGCCGCTTTCCGATGCGGTCATTGGCTGTCCGTCTTGCGGCAGTGGAACGCTCCGCACACCTTGATGAACTCCGTCGCCTGCACTCCCCGCGGACAACGGAAAACAACAACGACCAATTCGTGAGTAAGACTCAAGGAATGCGCTTAATGTTCCGCGGGGTGCGGGCCGAAGCCCTGGAAGCACTGCATTCGGATTCGGCAAACAAGTTTATTACGGAACCTGGATTTGGTATTTCTCGAATGCCGCGCCCGTCCCCTTGGTTTTACTTACCGCGAAATCGGGGACAGTTAGTACTTAATACCGAGTATTATTCAGCGATTGAGTTTGCCAAGGAACCTTCCATCAAGTTGGGGGCGAAATTGGCGGATTCGGAAGCGAAAATGCCTGAACAGGATTCTATGAGCGATCTTCATTTGATCGTGGTCGCCCAATTTGCAAGTGACGATCAGAATGGGTTGGTACTGGATCGCGACCAGATCGCGGGGTTTGAACCACATGCTGTCGACATTGTTACGAGCTCGTCTCTCAACATGGAGATTAGCAAGTCATCACCGCAAGCCAAGCCAGACGCAAGTGAAACAGAGCCGCGTTGGCACTTGAATCGGATGGAGTTGGTCGGATTGCTGGCCAGCGACCAGTTTCGCGTTTACGTGTCGGAATCGCTCCCGGCGATGGATGAATTGGCCAAGGCGGAGACTCGACCTTTGGATGGGTTTGAATTGGCAGGATTGAGTCAGTTATTTGGCGAACAGAACTTGCATATCGCCGCGACCCCCAATCGCATCCGCATGTTAGGCGCCTTGCGGGCGGGCGAGTCGTGCTTGGAATGCCATTCGGTACATCAAGGTGATTTGCTGGGCGCGTTATCATACGAATTGATCCGCGTACCGCGGATTCCCTTGACCTTGCCAATCACACCTTCTGGGGCCGGTGGCAAATAAGTCTCGCGAGTCTGAACACTGGTCCGTCAAATCACATGTGAGCGAGAGCGCGGGCTTGGGCCACGAGAAATTAGGCGCGAGTCGAAAGTTGCGGAATTTGTTAATTGAAACGGTGGAAAAATAAGTCAGGGTGTCGACCTATTTTGTTGACGATTTGGACGCGGTGAGCACGTATTGTTGCCCACCTAAAGAGCTATCGATTACCTGTGAATCCCTTTCGGCAAACGCCAATTGTAGGCTGTTGTTACCGAAACGCTTTGACAAGAAATAGCTGGGGCCGTCTTGCTTGGAATGATAGCCGATTCCCGTGAATTCAATTTTCAACATCGGATCGCGATGCAACGCATGCGTTCGCCCAACAATTGAACGACCGTCGTTCTTGACCAAGATTGCTCGATTTTCGCAAATGATTATTTCACAAAACTCACACTCTCCAATTGAACCATCCGGATCCTCAGTAGTCGTTAGCTTTGCTCCATTATTAGAAGCCGCCGTGATCTGCCAAACGCCATGGTACTCGATTGGCAACGATTCACTTTCCCTTGTGAACGCCACTTGAGACACAACCACCAAAATTGCGAGGTTGATCAAGATATACATAAGTAGTGCTCCGTTTAATGAGTTTAAACCAGAATGTGAATCTATTGAATTTGGTCTCGCCGATCAACCTTAGTGTTGTTCAATTAACCTACCGGCGTTGTCAAAGGTGTTTATTGCGCTGCTCTGTTTACTAAAACAGTAATCCCAAACCGAACGTTTGGCTCCCCCTCTCCTCCAACGGACCGCAGCCCGGGACTTGCAAGCTTTTGCAAGATTCTTTTCTGCGGTCCGTCGGAGGAGAGGGGGTTCGGGGGGCGAGGAGGTGTCTGCATGGGATGCGCGACCGTTCATGGCGAAATAATCCAAGCGAATGTGCTCATGTCAAATTGACTAATCGACGAAGTGACCCAGCCGATTCCAGCCGCTAATTGCCTCGTCTCTTTATACTCGGTGATCTCTTTGCGATGGCACTCATGCAACAGCCCCTCAACTCCCGACCCCTTCTCCCCCCGCTGCACCGGGAACCTGCGTTGCGGTGACCCCTAATCGATGGCCCGGTCCAGCGGGGGAGAAGGGGAGAAAAAAGTTGTTGGGTGAGGCCACAGTTCTTTTGGGTACCGGCCAAATAAACTGCTCGCGGCTCCAGTCCAAATGAACCTAAACTCAAATGCATGCTGGACCAGTTGTCTTGCATTCCGAACAAGCCAAGCTGTTCTTCGTTGGATATCATTCCAGCCGACAGTTCTCCGGCCGGTCGAATTTGCACCATGGCACTGCCTGCACTGGACGTATTGAAACTGATTCCCGCGCCGCCGTTGGCATTGGAGTCGGCCAGTTTGGAGAGCATCGTCGCGAGCGAAACCGTTTGCGCGCCGCTGAGCAGCGTTACGGTTATGGATATGTGTTAGGTTGTCCTGAGATTTTGAGTGAGATCCTGAATTTTGATGCGTGCCCCTCAATGCAATTGTCTAATTGGCAGGCGACAAAGGTATCAGCATCAAACAGATCGAATGGCGAACCGCGGCAATTTTTGCGAAATACGTTCATTCTTGCTACCCTATCCGTGTGAATCGGTCGGGTCAACCCCGTCAAATTAGCATTACTTGCGACGATTGACAAATCTCGGCTGTATACGAAGCAAAACTCTGGGGCGGTAAACTATGGATTTCTCAATGCGACCACAATCGATGTGTTTGACACCTGAATTGCTGGCGAAATTCCCGCGAAGATTCCAACCAAGGCCGAAACGAACATGCTTGTAAAGGCCGAATCCAATGACGGGCGAAATGCAATCGTGGCTCCTTCCGCACCAATGGCAAAACCCCCCAAGCTAAGCGCAACAACGGCAATTAGCGTTCCGACAGCTCCACCCGTTACGCACAACAGGGTGCTCTCCGCGAGCACAAGTCGTAAAGTAGTAAATGGCCTGACGCCAATCGTTTGCAATACTGCGTATTCTTTTGTCCGATCTTGTACGCTCATCACTGTTGTTGTGGCCACCAAGGACAACACCAATCCAACGCAAGCGTATCCCAACCAATGCGCAAATCCAATCAGGTCAACTAGGTCGGAGAGAGTGCTTGTTTGAAACACTCCTTTCCGTCTTGTCTTGGTTGCGACTAGACCTGTTCGTAAACTGGCGTCGATCTCGCTGGCTACACGGTCGGGGTCAGCATCGCTGGACAAATAAACTTCGTGTTGTGTTACCAACCCCGCCGCATCGAGTCCCCGCGTATACTGCAGAAACGCTAGACTTGTATAAATGAGATTTTCTTCGGAAGGAACCGTCGATTCAAAGACTCCAGCAACTTGGACAGAAAGATCACCGATGGAAAACTGCTGTCCTACTGTGATTCCTCGCCGCGCAGCCACATTTCGTCCGATGATTGCCGCATCTCGCTGCGATTGAAATTGTTCCCAGCTCCCATTGATGAGTTTTAGTGGTCGGGACCTCTGAATCTGTGCTGGGTCAGCACCATTGAAAACAATTATGTCCAGGCTGGCGCGACAGTTGTTGGTCCATACTTGGATTGGCATAACGTCAACGACGCCAGGTACCTCGCGAATCTTCCTGGCATAGTCTTCCGGCAATCGACTGGTAGTTGGGCAAAATCGATTCTCCTGAAAGACAATGAGGCAGCGATCTGCGTCTGATCCTGTCGTCAAGCGATCGAGCCCCTCTTGAATCGAGCATACGAAGCAGAATACAAACATCGCCACTGCCGAACCGCTTATGGTCAGCAGCGTACGCGTTCGGTATCGCCAGAGGGACTTAAATACATAGGAAGTCATCATGCTTCTCGTACGTTACGGGGCAGAAATTTTCCGCGTTCAAGAACAAGCATTCTTGAAGCAATTCCGGCCACCTTGCTATCATGTGTCACCATCATCATCGTTATGTTTAGTTCACGATTGAGTCTTTGTAACAGTACTTGCACTTGGTCGCTAGTTTCTGCATCGAGGCTACCCGTTGGCTCATCAGCTACGACAACTTTCGGATGGGCGACGATTGCCCGAGCAATTCCCACTCGTTGTTCTTGTCCACCTGAAAGTTGGCGGGGGTAGTGATTGGCTCGATCGCTCAAGCCAACAGCTTCCAGCGCCAACTCGACACGCTGACGCCGCTGTGCACCAGACAGCTTCAAAAGAAGGGTTGGCAGCTCTACATTTTCATATGCGGTAAGCACAGGAATCAGGTTATGGGTTTGAAATATGTAGCCAAGATTAACGGCGCGCCAGTCGGCAAGTTGGGTGCGAGTCAACTTGGTCACATCGGTCCCATCAACGATAATCGTGCCCGAATCGGGGCGGTCAATCCCGCTGACTAGGTTTAACAAGGTACTTTTGCCTGTCCCGCTGGGCCCCATGAGCGAAATGAACTCGCCTGCCTGGATTTCCACGCTAATATCGTCCAGCGGAGTAATGGTTTCATCGCCCTTACAGAAGCTTTTACTTACATGATGGAGCTCTACTAAAGCCATTTAATGGATTCCTATCGTCAAATCAGTTCCTGTCACTCGAACTCTGGTTCCATCTTTCATCCCATCGAGTCCATTGGTAATCAACTTGTCTGTGACGCGTAAACCAGACTTTACGGCGATGAGTTCACCCACACCCTTGCCGTCCAGTTCAAGGGTGCGTTTGCGAGCTATAGAGTGCTCATCGATGATCCAAATGTAAGACAGATTCTCGGAAGACTGTAACAGTTGCCGCGGTACAAAAATTCTTTCCTTCTCGCTGGTTGAGCTCGCCAAAGCTTCATTTGCTGGAGCTTGAAATGTTGTGGTTACCAACATTTCCGGACTCACCGCCGCCGGTGGATCAAGAATCTCCACTTTTACTTCCAACGTGTTCTTTTGAATATTGGCAGAACTTGTGAAATTCAAGACTCTTCCTCGAATTTCACCTGGCGCTGAAGCGGTTTCAATTTTCACCGGCTGCCCTTGTGAAACCAATGGGACGTCTTCCAGTCTTACATCAGCCCGAACCTGAAGAGTTTGTGGATCATACATTTCAACGACAGTACTCGAACTTTGACCCGCGTTTGCCTCTAACCCCATTACACGAGTACCGGGCGATGCAACCAAGCGTAAAATACGCCCGCTCATTGGCGCTCGAATGGTATTTCGGTCTAACGCCAGTTCGGCTAGCCTCACCTGTAATTTGGCCTCGTTGAGATACGCAACTGCGGACTGAACTTTAGCCTCGGCTTCGCTAAATTGTCGATGCTCCTCGACCAATAGTTTCAACTGATGTTTTAGTGAAGTGACCACGTCCTCGAATGCTTGAACTTCTCTTTCCAAATTCGGTTTACGCTGTTCCAGTTCATTCAAGCTTGCGATTGCAATAGCATATTCATTTTCTGCTTGGGTGATGATAATTTCGGCAATAGCATTTCTGGCTGATCGTTTGCCGTCCAGATTTACTCGAGCGTATTTCACATTGGCGTCAGCGGCCTCAATCAAGTAGGGCAATTTGCCTAATTCTGTTTTTGCTTTGGCCAGGTTACTCTGAGCGTCTGCAAGTTGAACTCGAAGATGTACGGGATCTTCAACACGAATTCGCGCCGCCAACAACTCGGCTTCTGCACCTTTTATTTCACCTTGGCGAATGGCAAGCGTGTTTTTGGATTGCTCGAGCGATAATTCTGCGTCGACGGAAACAAGTTTGGCAATCGCGTCGCCCTTTTCAACCTTTTGCCCAGCTACGACCATGAGTTCTTCGATTACACCTGGCGCCATGGCCGCGACACTTACTGCCATTGGGCGTGGCTCAATCCACCCAGGTGCTTGAAAGAGATCTGAGCCCGCTGGTTGCCCTTCAACCTTCTTTACGACAACGGGCATGATCGTTACGGAACGCATCGGCATTAAATGATTTCCAGCCGCTGCAATTACCAATGCCAAAAAACCAGTCAGAATCGCTGCCGGTAATGCATAACGTGCCAATACTCGCTTCACCTGAAAATGCCGAGACTTTTTCAGGTCGCTGTTGACCGGCAGACGATTCATCGCCAATTGACTCAGATCGATAGGCAGTTTAGCCATCGTTACTCACTCTGACGAACATAGACTTGGTTGGTAGATACGGTCAAGTTTCCTTGATCGTCCCGTTTTGCCTTTCCTTTGACAACGACCATCGTAAGTTCTTTGATGTTCAATAGATCGCGTGCATTTTGAGTTATCGGTCTACCTGATTCGTCGACAATCTTGACAGTCGCGATATTCTTTTTGACCGCATCGGTTTGACAACAATAATCCCATGGAGTTGGACAACCTTCTTCGTCGGCACAATAGGGCACCTTCGAATCGACAATTGTGAAAGCAGCAAGTCCATCTACAAATGGCTTGTTCGATCCACCTATGCGTCCGACCAGAGTTATATCCTGAACGTCTTTGCTTATTTCGCGAGCTTCTCCTACCGGGATCGCGTTAATCGGCTCATTCTGGGTCAAATAAGTCGAAGGCTTTAGTTTGCCAGTGCCTGACGATTCGATAGCACCATTAGGTTGACACCCTGCTATCACCAAAGCCAGTGCAGTAACCACAACAAGACAAGTAACTCTCATTTTAATACTCCAAAATTTAAACTGGTTTCGTTTACTCATATGGCCTTTAAGCTGGCCGCAACATTTGCTTTCAATGCTTTCATTGCCGGGGGCAATGCCCCAACGATTCCTAGCAACAATCCAACGCCACAACCGATCAAAATGGCGACACTATCAATCCGGAGCGTGAACGCTCCCATTGTGAATCTCACTGCAATGCCATTCACCATAGTTAGCGCAATAAAACCCGATAACAAAGAACCTGTTGCCGATAATAAGATCCCTTCCTGGATCAAGCTCACTAGTATGGCACGCCGGCGATAACCAATTGCTTGCAGCGTTGCAATTTCGCGGACACGGCCCGCAACTGCACCGTACATCATGTTCAATCCCGCAAAAACACCCGACCCAGAAACTAAGTACACGACAAGCCAAGCTAACAACCTGACGGGTTTGTAATGTCGCTGCAGTGATTCGTAATAGGCCCGCTCATCAATCGCCCGAAGCTCAAGGTCGGTGCGCTCTTTGCAGAACAGTTCAACTTCAGCAGCCAAACTTTCTGGTGACAACAAGAGCGCAACTAAACTAAGATCTTGACGTTTGCTGGCCGTTTGCAGGTCGGCAAGGTTGCACCAGATCTCGGACTCATATGCAGTGCCAGAGGCAGCAAACCGTCCGCTAATCGTCCAGGTTCGTCCTTCAAACTCGACAGTCTTTCCAACCGATATCGAGTCCTCGCTACTACCGAGCTTGGCAGCCACTAATCGTCCCACCATCACTTCACCATTGCTTGGCCAGCTACCTTCGACAATCTGAACGGATTTTCTGACCAATGGGGCCGCCAGTGTTACTCCTCGAACCAATCCGAGTCCTGCGTCGTTGCCTTCACATTTGACACGAGTTCCCGCGTACAACTCCGGAGAAGCATGTGTCAGGCCGAAGCGTTCAAACGTCCCGGCCAAACTCGAAGTCAATAAGGCCGGCGTACGAGCGGCTATCGATGAGTTTTCGATGTTTTCTTCTGAATTGACGGAATAAATTAGGACGACATTTTCTTCACCCGTTTCAGCAAGCGATTGTTCCAGTCCACGAATGAATCCGACGACGACAAACACCAGCATTACGACGGTAGCGAGGGCCAACATAGTTAACGCTGTCCTTGCTGGACGTCGGGCCAAATTTCGAATTCCGTACTCCCAAGGAAGAAACATAACAGCCTTTTTTGGCTTGGGTGAATATTCTTGGCATGTAACAACGTATCAGAAGAGCCCATAAGGCCCCAAGGTTTTTTCAGATAAAATAGGGTAAGCTTGGCAACCTTAATTTTCGGAAACCAAAGTCTGGCATACTATCCAATCGTGGTATTACAGAAGCCAATCATTGTTTTACAGAAACCAATCGTTGCATTACAGAAGAAAGTAGGTTGAAGATGTCGTGAGGATTAAATTTGCCAAGATTGATGCACGATGCGCGCATTGCGACCGGACCAAAAATACCCGAATGGTCCTGGAGCGTTGCCATCAACTGATTTTGTTGATTGCAATTTACTGGCCGTTTCGTTAACGTCCCATTGCATCCAACTGACGATTCGACTTGCCTCTTGAGTCGGAGCAAAACCGACAATTACAGCCCCATTACATACACAGTCTTGGCAGGCGCAACCTTGGTTTTCAGGAAGGGAATTGCCTGAGCTCGAAGTCTCGTGACTGTGCTCACAACATGAACAACCGATGCTAACAGGTTCGACGACTTGTGCTGACCGCAACTCGCCCGCACTGCAGCGCAGCGTGCATGTCACGAGATTGAAAATCAGCAATATTACAATCACAAGATGGTGCATTACGTCAGAATAACGACCGCAAGAGTTGGCAACAACCCCGAAACTTCTTTCAGAAATTGGTAATTTTGCCTCATTTACCATTTTGACGGCTAAAAGGTACAAAAAAAGCTGGCGTCTAAATTACCTAACCAGGCTATCCAGTCTAAAAAACGATTGTTTGTTCCCAATTTTTTGTCAAATTCGATACAACCCATCGTACCTTCGAAAACGAAACTTTAGGAAAAACTTAAAGGAACATGGACAATGAAACCTCTAGTAATTCTAGTTTTGATGGTCGTCGTTATCGTCCCTGGATGCCGTACTAATTGTCCGACAATCAAATCAATGAGCAGGAAGCCTGTTTTTTCCTGTTAGCTCATCCGCTACAAAACTGCCGCACTTTTTTCGTCCAAAACAAGAAATAACGCAAATTGAAATTGTCTCTTATGATCAACCACAAAGCGCGGACGAGGGGGTTTTGATCTCTTCCACTGAGTTTCACACCTCCCCTCAAAACCCATTGAATTCAGCGGGCTAATTGGCCACGATTTCATGGCGGGAACTACACCCACTGGCAATCCAAAATAATCCCACAGTAAAAGTCCTTGCTGCAACCAATCAACAGGCCGCCGGTTATCGGGCTCAGGTCGGCGTACCGCTTTGGACTGGGAGTAATCGATCGCCCCTAACACGGGTAATCAGGTGTTATACCATGGACGCAATTATGCTTTTGACTTATTTGCCTTTATTTTTCAGCAAGAGATACTGTCTGTGACGCTGCCAGTAAAGACTCATAGACTTTTGAAACCGCTTGAACTAAGCCGCCATTGAGGGCCAACAGCATGAAACATCGTATTTGGGGATTGGCCTCTCGATAAATGGCTTTGAGTTCGTCCAAGGTAAACAGTTTTTGAGGTTGGGACTGCGTCTCTTTTCGAAGGGCCTTGCGGGAGGGCTTGTTGAATGACAAGCCGAATTTGACTTCCGTCTCGATCAGCATCGCTTTCTTGGCGTAATTGAAAAAACCGCGGCAGCGAGTAACTTCGTTGTTCAGCGTCTTGAGTTTCTTGCCCTCGCCTAACTTGGCTCGGAGTCGTTCAAAATCAATCGGCCGGAGAGACTCCACAAAAGTCTCCCGGCCCAGTGAATTGAGTAAGATTTTGCCAATTCGCTTATGATCTAGCCAACTGCGATGAGTAAGTTCGCCTGTTTTGACTCGTTCGCTTTGATGAGTCAAAAAACGATTGACCAATTCAACCATGGACAGCCCAGAGGACAGCCTGGGAGGAGGAGACTCATTGCGATACAAGTAGTCCCTTTTGTACTGGTATTGCTCCAAAGACTTCTTCCAGTCATCCCAAGGGCCAAAATAGTACAGCTTGCCGTTTATCCGTTTGGCCCAACGTTTGGAGGCATGGGCGTACAATGGGAAGTCTGGGTAGGGCTTTTCCGGCTTGCAGGGAGTGGCTTTGGAGGTAGAATTTTTCATTGGTTAAATTCTCGGTTCGGCGAACTTGATCGGGCGGTTTTTCGTCCTCCTGGGGAGCGGGGGCCGCGACGTCTCGCGACGTCCGAGAATTGTAGAGTTGGGCCAACAGGCGTCAAATCAGGCGTCAGAGGGTCAAAAATGGCCAACTGGCAAAAGTCGGTTTGACCCCGCAAAAAACGGCCTTTTTGCCCTCGTAGCTCAGTTGGATAGAGCAACGGATTTCTAATCCGTCGGTCACAGGTTCGAATCCTGTCGAGGGTGCTTTTTTCCCGTGTTTTTGAGGGTTTTGGCGTCCGATAATACCCCCCAAAGGAACGGATTTAGACAAAAACGGACACCCCGGGGACACAAAAACGGACACCCCGGGGACACAAAAACGGACACCCCGGGGACACAAAAACGGATACCCGGGGGACACAAAAACGGATACCCGGGGGACACAAAAACGGATACCCGGGGGACACAGAAAGGCTTGTTTCTAAGCGCTGCCATCGCTTCGCGGTCGATGACGATCGGCTCAAGCGTATCTTACCAAAATCCAGTCGATTACACGACGAAAATCCAAAAGATACTGCCAACGTTTGGTCCTAACAAGCCGTACTGGGCACTGATCATTTAGGCTTGTCTAAAATAATTCCCTTGAACCATGATCGCTAAACGCCTATGCTTCAAGTGGCGGGATGAACCCAATGTTCAATGGGGCGAACTCTCAATGACAAACTCCGTATTCAAAGCGTTCTTGATTTTGGCACTGTTGCTGCCAAATTCCTGGCGATGCCAGTGCGCAACGAATAAAAATTGCTTACGCCTGCGTTGTTGCCAGCCAATCGATTGCTTTAGTGTCCACAAGCAAAGCGACCAGAGCTCCCCCCACTCTTCATGCTGCTGCTCGACGATTGATTTTTCTGATAGTAATGTTCCCGAGAAAAGTTCTCCTGAAAATGAGGAAATTCCCAGCACGATCCCCGCGGACACCGATTTCGAGTGCAACGGCCAGTGCTGGTGGTTTTCCGACCAATCCAGCGGCATCCAGCAATTAGAATTTTCGCCGTTACAATTTTCTGCAACGACTCCGCAATGGCATCGCGATCTTTTTGCCCAAGGTAACCGCAACGAACAACTTGCAAAATTCGTCTTCATTCCCAAATCACACAACTTAAGACAAGCCATGCTTTGCGTATGGCGGAATTAATCGCTTCAAATTTGACTGATTGATTTTCGTTTCATTTCAAATTCAGATTCAAGTTCATTTCTGGAGTATTCCAAATGTCTAAGAAAATTCTGTCGGCGATCGCTGTTGTCGGTCTGGTGGCCACCTCGGTAGGCTTTGCGGCTTATTCAGGTCAAAAGGAACAAGCCCCATGTTGCGCTTGTTGCACCAATTGCGTGTGCACCGATTGCCAATGCGACGCTTTGGGCTGTGCGTGTGATACGGGCGGCGGTTGCGTTTGCTCGGCCGCTTGTTGCGGAAGTTGCTGTGCCAAATAACGGCGAGCAATTTTAGCGTGTTGTTGATTTTGGCTCGTCGCGCTGTTTATGGGCGACGAGCTTTTATTTTGGACCTAGCTTTCAATCTTTCGTCCTTGCGTCCACGGGGGTCGTGCCGCTTACGAGTTGTTTACTTCAGGATCGCTTTGCAGGATCTTTTTTTGCTGTCGACGAGCGATGTCTTGACTTAAGCAGTCGCACTCGCGCTCCCCTAGCTGTCAAACTTTCGCTCCTGCCAGCAAGCTGGCAGGGGGCGACTACCGTAGTCGCCGCTGTCCTCCGCGGCGGTTGGTGTTCAACGTTCTAGCTGCCAAACTTTGCTTCCTGCCAGCAAGCTGGCAGGGGAGCAAAGTTTGTTGTATAGACGTCAATAAACCAAGGACTTTTCTTTCTTCCTTGTCAGGTAAGCTTTCTGCGTTTTC
>JBGSMY010000206.1:0-1961 GCA_041739975.1 Pirellulaceae bacterium | reverse complement strand
GGATCAACCCAAAATCCACGTTCGTCGACCTGCATTGTGCCCAAATCGTAGTCCAGACCGCGCCGCAGAACTTCATAGCGAATCCAGGCTTCCAAGAAATCGCTTTGAGCTCGCTGCAGAGTGTTGATTGCACCGGTCAAGTCGCGTGCGGCCGTATTATTGAGTTGTCCACCACCACCACCACCGCCGCCACCACCACCGCCGCCGCCACCACCTTGGACACGCGTCGGCTGATCGATAGCTAACTTAGCGCTTTCAACTTGTTCGATGTTGGCGCGAATATTTCGACGGAACAATTCAAACAACACTTTATTTAAGTCAATCGTTCTCAAAGTGAAACGAAGGTTGCGAGACACTTCATCTTCGAACTGATAATAACTTCGTTTGGCCTGTTGATATCGAATCAACGCTTGGCGGTATTGATTCCGTTCGAAGAGTCGCGTAACGGGTGCGTCGAATCGAAATCCGCCTCGCAGCGTTCCCGTCTCATAACGGATTTTGAATGGGTTATCGCCGAAGTTCCCCATGCTGCCATCAATTACAAAATCAAATTGCGATTGTAATTGGTTTGCAACTACTTCGATTTGCCGCCAACTGTCGACTAAGCTGGTCCGGGCATTCATCCAATCTAATCGGAAACAACGCGCGATTTGCATGGCGGTTTGTTCATCAATTTCAATGGCAGGCAGTTCAATCGAATTACTGCGCGTCAATGCTTGAATCAGCGAGACTTCCGTGATCAAACTATTGAGTCTAGAAAACTGGTCGGCGATGGCTAATAACACGCCTTCATCGACCGTATCGACAAAGGCCTTACGGTCGGCCATTTGTTGTTGAACGGCAGCAGGTTGGTCCGCC
The DNA here is from genome assembly GCA_041739975.1 of Pirellulaceae bacterium. Taxonomy (GTDB): domain Bacteria; phylum Planctomycetota; class Planctomycetia; order Pirellulales; family Pirellulaceae; genus BJ22. The sequence continues at coordinate 1,103 of JBGSMY010000206.1, read as the reverse complement.
ACCAAACCTTCAAATTCTAAGGGAGGTAATAATCGTCGAGGATCGACGGCAATTTGATCGATTCGCTCAATGATGCTATTGAGCCGTTGTTGCACCAGGGCAACTTGTTCCAGCGTCACCTCAAGCTCACGGCGGCTTTTTTCCGGCCGTTTAATCGAGTCCGCCGATAACACTTGAGGACTGACGTCGCCCAATAATTCGCCACGCTCGACACGGCCGCGCATGACGCTTAAATATTCGAGGCGCTCGTCAATAACATCTTCCAGTTTCGCGAAATCGGCCTCAATCGACTCTTTTTGGGTCGACAACGTATCCTGTGTAATCGCGATCGCATCATACAAAAATGGCTTAAGTTTATTGACCGCATCGGACAGTTCAACCGGATATTGATGAGCTCTCAGTGAAGCCTCATCATTTTTATCAGGCAACATACTGTCAACAATATTAATTTGATCGCCCGCGCTCGTCCGCAAATTGCTAATCGTCCTCAATTTGGAAAGAATTGGATCGCTGATCAATTCAAATCGTCCTAAGAAATCGTCTTCGATCGAAATCGGCAAATCGGGCGGCAGTCCCAGGGATCGTTTGAAGGTATCCAACTGGTTTTGATAATTGACTTTTTGTTGGAGCAACCCCTGTTGCGCTGAAAACAAAGTTGTTTCAGTTTGCAACACCTGCAGTTTGTTCAAACGATCGCGAGCAAAAAATTCGTTGAATTGTTCCAAGACATCTTCCAACTGTCGCACATTAAATTCTTGGATTCGGATATTTTGTTTGGCTTGCAACAAACCCATAAACCCACCGGCGGTCGTTGAAGCGCTGGTTGGCAGTCCTAAAAAGTTGCCGCCGCGAGCGGGGCCTTGGCCGGCATTGCGACCGACGGTGATTTCTAAATTAAAGCCTTGGCGAAATCGTTCCATTTGCCGAACATTGGCCAATAAAGTTCGTTCGGCTTGAGTCAATGACTCCATAATTAAATCTCGACCACCACCTCGTAAAAAAGGCTGTACGATCGAAAAGTTGATCAGCGAAGAGGCGGATTGGGTATTGGGACCGGCAAAGTTCCACAAGATTGAATTCGCCAAGCCCACCGTGAAGTTGGC
>JBGSMY010000188.1:0-11011 GCA_041739975.1 Pirellulaceae bacterium | reverse complement strand
TAGGGGGACAGGAAAATAGGGGGACAGGGAAATGGGGGGACAGGGAAATGGAACTCGTAAAAAAATTGGAAAGGGGGTTTGGCATTAAGTTAAGCTACTTAGGCGTGATTGAGCCCCACAATTTTGCCGCGTTATGTTACGGTTTGCGTGTACACTCTTTCACCTCGGCAAGTGCCAAAATCGCAATCGGAAATTTCCATTGTAGTGTCAACCTTTTCACAAAATAAACGATTAGAAATCTTGTCCCATAATCTCTCGGATCTGGCGAATTACTTTACTCTTGGCAACGTAAACCGTTGCTGCATTCATGCCCAACTCACGGCCTACGTCTTCGCCGCTTTGTCCTTGCAGTGCGGTTAACTCAAACGCTTTCCAAGTATGGGGTTCGACGCGCAATTTAACCACTTCCATCGCCGCCGCCAACTGATCTTGACGTGCTTGAAGATCCATTTGCTCCAAAAAGCTGTGGCACGCTGCGGTCGAGCTGAGCATCTCTAAATAGACCTCTGATTTCGGTTGCACCTTGGCTTTCATTTTACTGCGGCACGCGTCACACCAAGCTCGATAAGCAATCGTACGCAACCAGCCGCGAAACGAACCGGATTCGTCGTAGCGGAATTCTCGCATGAGTCGAGCCAATTCGACCAAGACGTTTTGCACGACATCTTCTGCATCTTGCCAAGGCAACCCCCAGCGATGGCACCAAACCAGCAATAGTTTTCCGTACTTTTCGACAAACTCATTCCAGCTCTGTTCATCATGGGGGTCACTGCGCAGACGGCCAAGTAAGCTAACACGTGTCTTTGTCGCTTCAGAATTGCGGCCGTCTGCGATTGATTTTTGCGATTTCATCAATTGTCCTTATGGCGGCCTGTGTCTGAAGTCGATGGCGATACATTTTGATCGGAGTTGATTGATTGGTATTGAGACGACAAATTCGTTTCGATTCGTTCCATTTCAAGCAACACGTTGTTCAATCGCTGCGAATTCGGAAAACGGCCAACCAATTCGCGTTGAATGATTAACGCTTCTTCCATCGTATGGTAAGCTTGTTCCACCATCTCAGCCGACATCATGACCTTTGCCTGTACGAGCATTGTTCTAGCCAAGGCCTCACGATATCGACGTTCCTTTGGACTATTCGAGACCAATTGCCGATTGATCTCGACGGCTTGTGTAGCCTGATCACGTGCTGGGTTGATTCGATCCATCAACTGATGTACTTGTGCGATTCCCGTCATCACGTTGATCCGCGTCAATTGGAAATCTGGTATTGCCGGCAAGGCTAAAGAAAACGACAACGCTTCTTGATAGCTCTGCATTGCTCTATCGGGTGCGTCGTTTGCAAATTGCGCCTCTGCCACTCGCAACCAAGACTCGGCTAAATACCAATTGCGATAATCGAGCGAAAGCAACTCGGTTACGCTGACGCGTTGGAAATATTCGAGTCCCGCTTGAGCATGAATTAAACACGACTCAATGCGTCCGCATTCCAATAGTGCCTTGGAAGACGATAACCAAATTGAGCCGGGCAGACCCGCGTCACTGCGATCGATCGGAAATGGTGAATCACCTAAAATTCGATGACAAATCTCTTGAGCGGTATCGAACTGCCCTAAAGATACTTGGAGGTCGCCCACCGAGTAATTGAGCTTTCCTAGGTTGAAGAACAGGCGAGCTTGTTCTAAATGGATTTTTTCTGTTGTGCGTCTGGCCGCTGGAAGTTCGGAAACACGTTGATTTCGTTGCAATAAGTCCGTGTAAAACGTCGACCCCGTCTCTAACAATTCCATGCGAATTTCAATGGTGTCGTCACTGGCGAGCTGTGGACTGGACTGAACCGCCTCCAAGTAATTGCGGATCGCATCAAAGGCTTGATCGAAATTTTGCAGAGTCAATTTTTGTTCATCGGCCAGTTTTCGTGCGCTATTCTCAGCCAGATCACGTTGTTTTTTCAGTTGCCAGGTGAATTGGGCCCACATCACTAATAGTGTGATAGTAGTCAGAATCAGAGCGGTGAATAAGGAAGCAATCGCTGGCTGTCGTTGAGACCATTTCCACGTTCGTCCTAACCAACTTACACGGCGAGCTTGAACCGGATGGCCTTCCAAAAAACGATCCAAATCTTGTGACAGTTGATCGGCCGTCGTATACCGCAAGTGCGGTTGACGGGCGATCGCTTGTGTACAGATTCTCTCTAGATCTTGCGGCACTTGTCGCTGCAATCGGCGAATGGGGATTGGCTCATCGCGTAAAGCCTGAAGCATTGTTTCCGTCGATGAATGCGACTGAAAGGGTGGACGGCCTGTGAGCAATTCATATAAAATTGCTCCTAACGAATAAACATCGGCTGTCGCGCCGGATTCGCGGTCTCCGCGAATTTGTTCAGGTGCCATGTAACAAGGAGTTCCCACGATCTCACCCGTTCGCGTGACACTGCTGGATATCGCCATTTGTTTGGCGATGCCAAAATCCGTTAAGCGAGGGATAAAATCAAGTTCGTTGGCATACATCGAATCATTGGGTTGCAGCAAGACATTATCCGGCTTGATATCGCGATGTACCAATCCGGCCGCATGTGCCGCGGCTGCGGCCCGAGCTAAGTCGCGAATGATACGTGCGGCCTGTAGCGGTTTATACGATTTTCGTTTTAATTGATTCGCCAGACTGCCACCCGTGATATATGGCATGGTGTAGAAAATGGTGTGTTCGAAACTGCCCACTTCCAAAATAGGGACGATATTGCGGTGATTCAAACGCGCAATCGAATCGATCTCCGCGTGAAACCGCGACAATGCCCGCGAGTCGGAACGGCGTGTATCTAGCAACATTTTAATTGCTACCTCGCGCGCGGGCTGCAATTGTTCGCCATGATAGACAACGGCCGCTCCCCCCCGTCCAAGTTCTCGCGTCACGCGGTAACCAGGAATTTCAGGAATGCTCACCGGACGTTGAATTACTGACAATACTTTGTCTTTGATCCTTGCCAACGAGATCGTAAGCTCCGATGCTTCTTCAACCGTTGGTAACTGGGGCGGCGCATTCCATTGTTCTTGGGCAATTTGCGAAAGCGTTTTTCGGCAAAGTTCACAATGTTCGATATGAGATTCAAACTCTTGCCGGATTTCTTCGGTCAATGCCAGCCCATGGCCACCAAGGTAGCTAACCAGTGAGTCAGTCGAGTGGCATGCGGTACGCGTCATGAATCGCAATCCTATCAAAGCATGGGGTTTATGTTAATCAATCATCCTCTGGAAAGCGAATCGTTCTGATCAGGCCATGAAATGACTCGTCGGCCACAATAATCGGGGATTATAAAATTTTGTCTATTTTCTCAATTTGTGTGTTAGGTTTTGCAAGTTAGATAGGAACTAGTGCCTGGGAACACTATGGCGTTGGGCGAACCAAAAAGGTGCCCACGTCGAGATAAGCGAAGGGATTCTTCAGGATCAACGCCACAGGATCGGATTTTGCGAGAAAGGATTCCAGTCAATTATACATAACGATTATTGCAACCGAGCCGGAGACACACCGTGAGCCATTTCCCGAAACCAAATACTGAGTCGAGACGTTGCATCATAAAGGCAGTGTTTGTCTTTATCGCATTGACTGCCCTGTTCTCGAATATCAATTCCAAGTCCGTGCAGGCGCAAATCACGGCCCATTGGACTGGTGGGATTGGTCTTTGGAATGATCCGACAAATTGGTCGACGACTGATTTTCCTCATAACAATGGGTCAGATTTCTATTATGTAATTGTCGCCGGCGGTGGAAATCAGATCACGAGCTCTGGAGTAAAATCGATCGACTCACTCACTCTGGGTGCCGGTAGCATTATCGATATCGACAACAATAGCGAGATAACCATCGTACGAGATGATTCTCGCGGGCTTAGCGGCGTCCTATTTAACGCTGGATTAATCCGACTGAATGCCACGACGCTCGGATCTAGTCTTCGGTTTTCGGGTGAGGTCACTTTGTCCGGCGGCGGTACGATCGCATTGGGAAACGATGCTGGCAACCAGTTGGTGGGCAATAATAATGGACGATTGATTAACCTCGACAATTTGATTATTGGTTCAGGCACAATCGGAACAGCGGGGACTTTACAGCTAATCAACCACGCCAGCGTCGTAGCGAATCAAACAATACCTCTTCATATTTTGCTATCTCAAACCGCAACCAACACCGGCTTGTTTCAGGCCACCAATTCCGCAACTCTTAATATCGATAACGGAGCAATCGAGAATCACGGTGGAGTGATCGAAGCGCTTAATGATTCAATCGTAAATCTCAACAACGCCACGATCCGCGGTGGTATGCTGCGCACCCTTGGAACTGGAAAATTCAATGTCAATACAGCCATTTGGGATAGCTCAATTGATCAAGTAACTGTCGATGCTTCGGTCGACGTACTCAATAATCGTACTCTCTCAGTAATAGGCGATCTGGTTAATTTACAAGACATTAATTTGGTGGCCGATACCTTGGCCTCCACCATGAGCATTAACGGTACCGTATTGTTATCCGGAGCCGGAGTCATTAATCTAGGCAACGACGCTGGAAATCAGATCACGGGAGCTAATTCAGGGCACCTGATCAATAGCGATCATCTGATTCGCGGTTCGGGAACGATTGGCACCAGTAATACCTTGCAGCTTACCAATCAAAACACGATTCAAGCCGACCAATCCATAGCGTTAAATGTCATCGGCAGCTCCGGGGTCACCAATGATGGAATCTTGCGAGCTGTTTCCGGTGCAACATTGAATCTTACCGGTGGGATTTTTGAAAATGCCAACGGCCTAATTCAAGCTCAAGCCAATTCGACCGTCAATCTTTCCGGCCTCACTATTCGCGGTGGCTTACTTCAAACGACCGGTAACGGTGTGTTCAATGCTGCTGCTACTATTCTGGATGGTACATCCACCAGTATTACGCTCGATGGCCAACTCAATGTGGATAACAATCAAACCCTTACCGTCAAAGGCGCACTGTCAAACTTGTCCAATACGATAAATCTGAACGCCACCACGGTCGCTTCAACGTTGGCAATCAACGGTGATGTTGACCTAAATGGTGGAGGAACGATCGCTCTAGGAAACGACGCTGGCAATCAGATCGTCGGAACAGCAGGCGGTCATTTAAATAACATTGACAATTTAATTCGAGGCTCAGGTACCATCGGCACCAGTAATACGCTGCAACTAACGAATCAACATATCATTCAAGCCGATCAAGCGATCGACTTAAATATTATCGCCGGCCAAGGTTTACTCAACCAAGGAACGCTTTCTGCAGTCGGCGGTGCCACGCTTAATTTAACAGGTGGCGTCATCGATAATGCCGCCGGACTAATTCAAGTCCAAAATGGTTCTACCGTTAATTTGACAAGTATGACGGTTCAAGGAGGGCTGTTGCAATCGATCGGCACTGGCCAATTTCACGCGTCGGCGACAACCTTAGATGGGTCATTGAATGCCGTGACTTTAGATGGTCAGCTCAATATTGCCAACAATCAAACCGTGACTGCCAAAGGGCATTTGACCAACATTGCAAATACAATCAATCTCAACGCAACAACGGTCTCGACAACGTTTGCAATCAGTGGCGCAGTTACACTTGATGGCGGCGGGGTAATCGCTCTTGGTAATGACGCCGGCAATCAAATCACCGGAACGGCGGCCGGTCACTTGATCAATATCGACAATCTAATTCGTGGTTCGGGCACTATCGGAACGAGCAATAGTCTGACATTAACGAATCACCATTTCATCCAAGCTGACCAAACGATTGGGTTAACGGTCCAAGGCGCACCGGGTGTCGTCAACTTTGGAATCATGCGAGCTGTCTCCGCCGCGACACTAACATTGAACGGTGGAGTCTTCCAGAATTCTCTCGGGACAATTCATGCCGAAGACCTTTCTACCGTGAATCTTACGAACACTACAATAGCCAGTGGATCCGTCCTTGCGACTGGTTCCGGCGCAATCATTGGAAACAACTTTATACTTGATGGAAGTGTCCAAGACGTACTGTTGGCCGGGCAAGTTAATTTGTTAAACAATCAAGCGGCCACGATAAGAGGCAATTTGAACCACACGTCTGGCTCAATTAATCTGGAAGCTACCTCGGTAACGACGTCTTTGCGGATCGATGGACTAGTAAACTTATTCGGCGGTGGTTCGATTCACTTAGGCAATGATGCTGGAAATCAAATCGTTGGTGTTAACGCGGGGCACCTGATTAATGAAAATCAGATTTTTGGAGCTGGCAATGTGGGGGCCAATTCACTGCAACTTACTAATCGAGGATTGATCCAAGCGAATTCTACAATCGGCCTGACAATCGATCCTACTGCGGCAGGCTTTTTTAATGATACGCTGGGTACACTTCGATCGTCGGGAAGCGGCGGCATGTTGCTGACGGGGGGTAATTTTTCGAATTTCGGTTTGATCGAAGTCGCCAGTTCAAGTGCAATTAATGTTGCGTCTTCCGGAAATCTTCACAATCAAGGCTCGGTTAACGTCTTAGAAAATGGGTCACTAAGCGTAACTGGTACCTACTTGCAATCGAACGGAGTCTCGGACATCGATGGCGTTCTGTCGTCGACAATTTTAAACAATTTCTCCGGTGGATACCTTACAGGAAACGGAGACATCTTGGGCGATACCTTCATTGGTTCCACGGCCACTCTGTCTCCTGGGCACTCAGCGGGCATTCTCAGTTTTGCCGATCAGTTGGATATTGCCGGAACATTCCAAGTGGACTTACAGGGTCTCCTGGTAGATGGGAATCTCCAGGATCTAGGAATTGTAAACCGAGGTACGGATCCGTTTGCTACCGATTTCGATCAAGCCAATGTTTTTGACTTGGCAATTTTGCACGATGGGATGGTTATCGATATCGATTTGTTGGCGGGATTTGACGTCGAGGTGGGGGACTTTTTCGACATCTTAACAGCCGATTCAATCGATTTGTTGGGGACGATCAATTTTAACCTTGACGATGCCGGTAACGCTACCTTTGCGACCAGTGTGCACAGACTGTTTGACCCGTTATCTGGAACAGATCGCGATGTGTTGCGTTTGACGGCGCTGACTGAGTCCATTCCAGAGCCATCAATGGGTTTTGTTCTCTGGGTGGGCCTGCTTGCCGGGACCGCTATTCGCCGCAAGCGATCCATGATCCGACGATTTAAATTCCAAGAAACTTGTTGCGACTGAGATCCATTGGCGTTACGCCGTTTGGGATTGAATTTACGGTAGGTTGACCGTCACCATCGGATAAGGATTCAAACGGAAATCATCGAATTGATCGGTGCCACTTCCAAAATCGTTATACGCCGCCAACAAATCAGAATTCTCAGCAGTGGTTAACAAATCATCTTGACCGCCCAAAATCGTAGCGAAATACATGTCCAAGGCAACAAAATTGAGCTCAACATTGTCTTGCCCGGCTCCACCTCGATAGGTCCCGTATTCGCCATCAAAGGCGCCTCTGATGATTGCAGAACTATTGCTAGTCGAGTTACTAAAATTGATGGTCAAGTTTCCGCCACCATGAACGTTGTCATCAATGTTTACTAGGTTGCCACCAACCGCAGTCGCACCACGGATTCCAATATGGCCGAGAATTGAAGCGTTACTTAGGTCAATCAGTTGCGAAGTTCCAGGGCCTAAGCCTTGCCCCACGTCGATCCAAACGTTACCCGCGACATTGGCGTTCTCCAGTATGACGTCGTCATCGCCATCGCCGCCGAGGTAGGAAAAATTGCCTGCTATTTCGATCGTGGAATCACTATCAAATCGCGAATTGGCTTGTTCCCATAATGTGGCAAAATTAAAATTGCCACCGATCCAAATCGGCGCTGTAATTTCATATTGATTGACATTGCGCAGGATATAATTGCCGTCCACATTGATGGCGTTGCCACCATCGAATATCGAATCATCACCTCCACGAAGATTAATCACCAAATTGCCAGCGACGTTTAACTCCGACGATTCACCCGTAAAAATGTTCTGTATGCCATTGCCGGCTTCGATTCGCAAGTTACCGGTTACTTCATTGGAGCTGCCGACGAAATAGACGTTCCGGTCTCCCGCTTTTAAGTCCAACGTCAAGTCTTCTTCAATCGAAGTATTTAGATCAATTCCGATGTCACTCTGGGATCCTGCCAACATATTCAGTCGAAAGTTTCTGGCAACTGTCAATGGAATATTGGTTCCATCAGTATCCATATGAATACGACCGCCAGGACCATTGTTATCAAGAGCTATGTTTCCAAGGCCGGCAACTTGTACAAGGTTTAAGAACTCAGTATCTGGATAGTAGAAAACACTGAACCCATGGAGGTTAAGCAATCGCGTTTCCCATGCAAAATCGCCTTTGACGTTGTCCCATGTATCGTTCCCCCCTCCAAAGTCGACCCGCAATAGTGCATCGATCTCTACGGTCGCTCCTAAGTGAACGATATCATCGCCGACTCCAACCACGATATTGAAATTGCTGGGAACGACACTGACCAATCCCAAGCCAACTTGGTCGATTCCCGTGCCGCCAAAATAATTGATGGAGGCCGAGGAACTGGTTTGGTTTAGGATTGCACCATTGAGACCATTACCCAGGTCGATATGAATAGTTCCCTGAAGGTTGAACGTTGAATCAAACATTACGGATTCGGGCGATATTTCGCTGAGTCCAACGATCGAAACATTGCCTTGGATTTGGCCGACTCCGCCAAACACAGCGCCTTGACCGGCGCCAGTCAAGTCGTCACCCAGCAGCATCGTAAAATTGCCGCCGATCAGAGCGCCACTGGCATTCGTAAAGATTAAGACATCGTTTCCGGAACCACCGAAATAATTCAGGTCACCATTCACTTGTAACTGGCCGTTTTGTACGACCGTGTTCTGCAGGCTTTCATTACTGCTATCGAACGTTAAACTGCCGCCCACGTCAAACGTATTAATATTGATTGAGAAAGAGTTTATGCCGTTTAAGGTCGCATTGCCAGCAACGAAGACACTATGGAAAGGTGTGATGCCATCGTTACCTTGCCCCATATCGATCGCTAAATTGCCACCAACAAACAGGTTATTCAATTGACTAGGGCTAAATCCTTGATCGCCTTCACCGCCAAATACTGCCAGATCGCCACCGATATTGTTGGCCGCTCCGCCAAACGAGACGCCGCGGTCGCCATTGCCAAGATTGATGGTAACATCGCCGGCATGCAACTGGTCAAGATTTAAATTGAGGCCATTGATCCCGTCTAATAAATTGAGTTCGATATTTTCAGCCGCTGCAAAAACGTGAACACCGGAAAAATCAGTGACACGAAAAGCGTTGACTGGACCATTATTGTCAACAATTGCGATTCCATCATCGGCCGTTTGATTCAACGTTAGTGTGGTTCCATCAAACAAAGACGAGAAAGCCAACATTTGGCGAGACTCCAATGTTTGAAAAGCCAGCGAGTCGCCTTCGGAAATTTGACCAGCGATTGTTTGACGACTTATTTTTGTTGTACGGCTCATCATAGTTTGCCTCAATGGTATTCCTGCAGAAGGTTGCATATCTTTCAGGGCGAGATCGGGCCAATTTTTGAGCGCACAAGATTAGGCTTTTTCAAGATAGAATGAGAAAAGGAAAGAAAGCACGCCGCAAATACCCCAAGTCTTGTCCCGGGGTACATTCTGTTTTTCACTACACCGGCTCACCCCCAAAAACAATTTCGATTCACGCGCGAGCCGAATACCCCAGGGCTCGACCCGGGGTTCATTCTGTTTTTCACTACACCGGCTTGCCCCAAAAACTATTTCAATCAACGCGCGCCGAATACCCCAGGGCTTGTCCCGGGGTACATTCTGTTTTTCACTACACCGGCTCACCCCCAAAAACAATTTCGATCCACGCGCGAGCCGAATACCCCAGGGCTCGACCCGGGGTACATTCTGTTTTTCGCTACACCGGCTTGCCCCAAAAACTATTTCAATCAACGCGCGCCCCATACCCCAGGGCTCGACCCGGGGTACATTCTGTTTTTCACTACACCGGCTTGCCCCCAAAAACAATTTCGATCAACGCGCTCGCCCAATACCCCAGGGCTTGTCCCGGGGTTCATTCTGTTTTGCACTACACCGGCTTGCCCACAAGAACAATTTCGATCAACGCGCGAGCCGAATACCCCAGGGCTTGTCCCGGGGTACATTCTGTTTTTCACTACACTGAACTATCAATTGATTGTTCACTATAATAAAAGGACGTCCCGCGTTTGGTTTTAAGATTTTTTGGTTTGAGGCGTCTGAAATGCATCTCGATTTGCGAGTCGCGATCTGGTTGTTCATCGCATGTACCACCGGGATTTGCAATTCTACCCTTTTGGCCGATGATTCATTTCAGCAGCAAATAGCGCCAATTCTCAGCGCGAAATGTTTTTCTTGCCATAACGAAACAAAATCCGAAGGAAACTTTTCCTTAGAAACCCGCGACCGATTTTTTGCCGGTGGCGACAGTGGCGAAGTGGTTGTGGCGGGAAGTCCCGACGACAGCTATTTGCTCGATCTGATTTCAGGTGATACGCCTGCTATGCCAAAAAACAAACCTCCTCTCACCGCCAGTGAACAAAAATTGATTCGCAAGTGGATCGCAAATGGAGCCGATTGGCTCGACGAATTCGAAGTTTCAGAGCCAGTCGTCGACGACCTCAATTGGTGGTCGTTGCAACCGCTCGTCCAACCGCCCCTACCGACCATATCCGTCGATGATTCCAAATGGGTTCGAAATGAAATCGACCGATTTGTCGTGGCTAAACTCCGCGAGCAGAATCTCGCGCCGAGTCTGGCGGCCGATCGCCGCTCTCTGATCCGTCGACTCTATTTCGATTTGATTGGACTCCCACCTGATTTCGAAACCGTCCAGGCTTTTGTCCACAACACGGATCCGCAGGCCTACGATTTACTGGTTGACCAGTTGTTAGCGTCCCCCCACTACGGTGAACGTTGGG
>JBGSMY010000184.1:0-12733 GCA_041739975.1 Pirellulaceae bacterium | reverse complement strand
CTGAACGGATCGAGGTTGATGTTGTATTGCGAACACGCGTAGCTGGCCTAAAACGTGATGCCCCATTCCCTGTTTATTTCCGAACCAACGAGAAATGGAGCTAAGGTGAGACCACATTTCCCGTTTGGGTTCTTTTGGACGGTGAGGCCACAGTTGTTGAAGATTGGATTCCACCGCGAGTTGCCTTGAGCGGTCCACTTAACGATTGACTTGGCAATGGGTCGAGTATTTCTGTCCGCCCTGAGATTTCGGCTGAACAGCCCGGATGCGGCCAGTTCGCCCGCAAACGCTGTCCATAAAAAAAACAGAACGCGGCAATTAGCTGCGTTCTGTTTGGGATGTTTTATTAGTTTGCGAGCGCTGGCGAATCTACAACTTACAGATTCAACAAGCGCTCCATGATTTGGTCCAAGACTGGTTTCAAGATTGGGCCTACGCCTGGCATGTTGGATACTTTTTCAATTAGGTCTTTAATGCTCGGCAAAGATTCCGAGAACATACCTGAAAATGTTTGACGAGCCGTGGCCGGTAAGTTGTCAACCGATTCTCCGAGGCCGGTCACTGTCTTGAGCATTCCTTCCAAACTTGGCAATGCAGCTTTCGCCGAAGCCTCGTCGGTAACTTTTCCTAGGGTGTCCTTCAATCCGGACACTAATTTCATGGCCGAGTCTTTCAGATCAACCCCGCCCACTTTGAAATTCTCAGCCGCCTCTTTGACGGCACCGGCGGCGCCTTTGGCCGCGTCGGTGGCGCTGTTGGTCGCATCGTTAGCGGCTTGATTTGCCGTATCACAACCAGTCAAACAAAGCCCTAACATTAATACAACTGCAAGTAACTTGCGCATGTTCAAATTCCCCTCGAAAATTAAGAATCGCATTTTCTCCGTAGAAAGTCTACGTAGACAAACCAATATGACAAGAAATCGTTTGCCGATTTGGGTCAACCTATTTTACTTATTTACTCAGCTGTCGCACCGCATGCGCCGACTGCGATATTTCGAGTGGGCGGGTAGGGTTGTCGCGATGAAACCACTTGCGCGAGCGTCACCCTTGAGGCTGACAATCCTAACAATTCAATTAAAAAATACAATCCATGACCGCGTTTTTTCCGGAACAACGGCTAACCCCAGGCTTTTAACATCGCCAAAAATCAAATATTATAAGGCGCGAAACGAACGGAAATGCCGAGAAGCATTTGGAATGACCTTCAAGTTGAAGTCGATTATTTTGCCCGCGAGGAGTGCTGATGATATTCTCAAAGTTTTGGCGAGCGATGCGCGCTCAAATCAACAAATTAGCCAATTTCTTTTGGACTGCCGATCCGATCGCGCAAATGCAATACGAATACGACAAAGCCGTCGAAGAAATGAAATCCGGCCGATTAGGCCTGGAACAATATCGAGCGCTTGTGGAACGTGTGACTTGGCAAGTTGAAAACGAGAAGAAACATCAAAAAGATTTAGAAGCTAAAGTCAAGGCTTACTTGCAAGCTGGTGATCGCGATACGGCCGGAAAATTCGCGGTTGAATTGCAACGCGTAAAAGCGGAACTTGCCCAAAACAACGAACAATTGGCTTTGCATGAAAAAGCCTACAACAACAACGTTCGCAAGATTAAACAAGCCACCAAAAAACTTTCCGACGTCCAGAACAAGATAAAAAAGTACGACGCTGAGTTAAAAATGAGTCGTGCGGAAGCCGAAATGGCTGAGCTGTCCAAGACTTTTGATTTTGATGTTACTACTGACTTTGGCCAAATCGAGTCGGTAATTCAGGACAAAATCTCACTCAATCGCGCTAAGACGCGCGTAGCCGCCGATTTGTCGGAAGCCGGGATGGAAGACATCGAGCGGACGGAAAAAATGGAGGCTCAGCTCGCCGAAGATGCTTTGCGCGGTTTCGAAGTCGAACTCGGTTTGGTCACGCCGCAAACGGCACAAATCGAACAAGATGTAAAAGAACTGGGTCCAGCAACCAAGCAATCCGAAACCAACTAAGATTGCCGATACCATGGAACTTGGGGGTGTATGAGTACCAATACGACTGACAATATGCTGGGAGTTTCACCGGGAGCTGCTCAAGATAAGACCAACCGCCCCAATACCAGCGGAAATTCTCCGTTGGCCGGGATGTCGCGCGTGGCGGATGTGCCGGATTGGTATCCCGCCTGGGCAAAAGAAATTGCTGACCTCTATTTTGCCGGCAACACCTGTCTATTTGTCCTTCATGGCAATGTCAACGATTTGGTTTTTTCTCCCACGGCCAGTGGAGGGAATGGATCCACATCGGCAAATTCTAATTTAAGTGTCGAACAGTTCAATTTTTCCGACCTAACGGATTTCTTGGCTCGGCAACTTTTTGGGTCATGGGATATCGTTCTTTCGTTTGATTTGGGACGAGGCATCCAAGCCGTGGCAGGACCGGATATCAAACGTCACCAAGCAATGATGCAATTTCTATCATCACAGCTTGGCAGCCCAACCACTTGGACTCGAGACCCCGATCAAGTCCTGGATAACTTGGAACGATTAATACAAAGAAACCTGCTGGAAGACGACCCGGCCAAACGCAAAAAAATAGCGTTTTTGTTCCCTTATGGGCAGTACTTAGTTCCCTCTGGCGACCACGCGTCGATGGCAAGAGGCCCCGCCTCACGATTGGTTCGAATGTTGTCATGGGCGCAGAATCCTTACATCAAACGCGTAAATATGGCGTTTTTCATGATTGCGGAAACGCTGAGTGAAGTTCATTCGCGGCTTGTGCAAAACCCGCATGTCGCCGCGATTGAAATTTCCATGCCGGATGAATTGACTCGCACTCGATTTGTCGAATATTCGCTGCGCGGTAAAGGGCCCGTGTCGGAAAACAAGGCAGCGCTCGGTACAACTCCGACTTCAACTCCGACTTCAACTCCGACTTCAACTCCGACTTCAACTCCGACTTCAACTCCGACTTCAACTCCGACTTCAACTCCGATGCCGTCGACGCCTTTATTGGCGACTGACCAACCAGCGTCAACATCCTCGAGTTTAAATCTTGCCACTGCGTCAACTGAATCGCTGTCGGTGGACACCATTTCCAAAGTCTCCAACGGCTTGAATTTGGTCAATTTGAATGTGGCGATCTCAAGTAGTCTTGCGCGGGGCGAGGCCGTTGACATCCAACGATTTCGTAAACTCAAAAAAACGTTGATCGAGCGACAGTGTTCGGACTTGGTCACATTTCTCGAACCCACGCATACCTTGGAAACTGTGGTGGGGCATGAAGCTGCTAAACAGCGACTGTCTCAGGATGCTCGGTTCATCGCGCTGGGTGAATTAGCGGCAGCACCGATGGGTTATCTGATCTGCGGCCCCGTTGGTACTGGCAAAACATTTTTGGCCGAGTGTTATGCTGGATCGATTGGCATTCCTTGCCTTGAGCTGCGAAATTTCCGATCGAAATACGTCGGTGAGACCGAGGGCAATCTCGAAAAAGTCCTTAATGTTTTGCGGTCACTCGGGCCTGTCGTGGTCATCATTGACGAAGCCGACGCGGCACTTGGCAATCGAGAATCGAGTGGTGATTCGGGGACCAGCAATCGCGTGTTCTCCATGATCGCTTCGCAAATGGGAAACACCAGGTATCGGGGCAAGATCATTTGGATGTTACTGACAAGTCGACCGGAATTGTTGCCAATTGACTTAAAGCGGCAAGGTCGCGCTGAAGTGCACATTCCGCTATTTTATCCGCAAACGACCGCTGAAATATCTCATATGTTTCGCGCCTTGGCCAAGAAAAATAAAATCAATTTGGCTGCCGACGCTATTCCCGAGGTTCCCGCCGAACGGAACCTCAGCGGGGCGGACATTGAAAGTGTTTTGCTCGATGCCAAACGAGAAACATTGGCCTCTGGGCGCCATGAAGTACTACTTGCTGACCTCAATTTTGCCTTGGATACTTTTATTCCCTCGGCACAAGGGCTGGCTAAAGAATTACAAGAAATGTCGGCTGTCTTAGAGTGTACCGATCGCCGATTCTTGATCGAAAAATGGCGCATCTACTTGGAACAACCCAATGGTCGCACGCTATTACAACAAAAAATGGTAGAGTATCGACGGTTAATCGAAGATTAAACTCAATCGAGTCCGCCTGCGCAGTGTATGCCAAAAAGGACCGAAAACGTAATCCGAAAATTAAATGATTCTATAAGGAGACCTAGAATGGCTCGAAAAAGCTGGTTGGACGAAAGTGCCGAACGATCGTTAATCGATGATTATGTTTCCAAGATGGAATCGTTTACTACCGCGATGGCCGACGGTCGTGTCGATAATCATGAACTTGAAGCACAGGAAAAACGACTTCTAAGTGCTATGAAATTAGTGGAAGGCAAACTCGACGATTCCCTCCACGCCGAAGTCACCACTTTGCTCTGTGAACTGACGGCTTACAACGTCATGCAAATGTTGTCAAACATTGAGCAAGCGCGTCCGCATCCGACATTTGTTGGCTAAGCGTCAACTTACGCCCACAGGCAATTCAATTCTAAACGCTGAATAACAGTATTTGACGAGGAGAACAAAATATGGCAGGCAAACCGACTCCCGCATTTTATACGGTGGTGGTCCTGGTAGTGTTGGCCTTAATAGGCTACGCCGGCTACCGGATGGTAAGTCAAATGAATGGTGGTGACAACGCCCAGAATGGTGGTGGCAAAGCCAACAAGTCGGGCAGCACCGACATCGATCCCAATGAGTTGGGAGTCAAACCAACCGGTGATGGCGCCGAAGCCAACGACTCTCAAGGGATAACGACTGTAAAAGAGTACGAATTTAAACCGTCGGAAAAATTGCCACCCGTTCAGGGCGCTGCAGATTACAAGCAGATGGAAAATAACACGGTGCGGTTTGCCCTCAACGTTTGGGCTGGCTGGGCTCCGATCATCTATGCCAATCAAGGCTTTGCGGCTAACAAAGTTTGGAAAACTCCTGACGGGCAAGAATTCAAAGTCGACCTTGTGTTGATGGACGATCCAATTGCAATGCGCGACGCTTATGCGTCTGGCAATGTCCATATCGGCTGGGCGACCCTCGATATGTTGCCTCTGTTTATGGAAGGTTTCGTCGACAAAACGGGCAAGCCAATTGATAGCCGGATCATGCCGCGCGTTTATCAACAAGTCGACTGGTCAAATGGCGGCGATGGAATCGTCGTGCGCGAGAGCATTCGCACCGTGGGTGACCTGCGCGGCAAAAAAATCGTTCTCGCAGAAAATTCCCCGTCGCAGTATTTCTTGCTCAATATGTTAGTTGCCGGCGGCGTACAACCGGCCGAAGTCGAGTTTATTTACACTCAAGACGCGTTCCAAGCAGCGTCAGCATTTAATGATCAGGCTAATATCTCAGCTTGCGTGTCGTGGGCGCCTGATATTTACAATCTATCGGAAGTTCGCGGCAATCGATTGCTGGTCACAACCGGTACAGCCAACAAATTAATCGGCGACGTTTGGTTTGCTCGCGCTGACTTTGCCAAAGACCATCCTGGGATCATCGAGGGCCTGGTGCGTGGAATCTTTGATGCGATGGTTGAATTAAAAAGCGACTCAGCGAAACAAAACGTGGCTCAGTTAATGGCGACGGGTTATTCGCTGCCTGCAGCCGATGCCCTGGGAATGTTGGGCGACGCCCACAGTACAAATTGGGCTGAAAACTACCAGTTCTTTATGAACAAGAATAACCCAACTAACTTTGAACGTGTCTGGAACCAGGCCTACTATCTCTACCGCCGAATTGGCAAAATCGCCCATCAACCTGTGGCCTTTGATCAAGTTATGGACTTTAGCGTGATCGCGAAATTGGCTGCGGAGGAAAAATACAGTTCACAGGTCGATGAATACGCGGTTCAGTTTGTACCTAAATCGACCACCGATATTCGCGGTGCCGAAGAGATTCTCACCAACACCGTGGTCATTCACTTTTTTCCTAACAATTTCGATCTGTACAAAAAAGTTACCGTTCGCGAAGGCGACAAAGACATGGAGAAATTGTACGATCCGAACGTCGACTTGGTGCTTGAGGAGATCGGTAAATTGTCGGGACAATTCGGCACGGCCAATATTATTATCGAAGGCCACGCGGACGCCTCGATGAAGGGCAAAGCGTCGGCAAGTTTGGTTAAAGAGCTTTCGGAAAATCGTGCCAAAAGCGTTAAAGACGCGTTGCTCAAAAAATTCCCCAACCTCGACCCGAATCAATTCAATGCCGAAGGTTTGGGATGGGACCGTCCGGCTGATATTGGAGATCCGAATAACCACGCCAAAAATCGACGCGTGGAAATTAAGATCTACCCAGCCGAATCCGATTAGTTGCCGAAATCGACCATGCCAGAACCACCAAACGCCAAGTCCGCAAAAAGTGACAACCAGCCGGCCCCCACGGCGTCTAATTTCAACCGTCAGTGGTTGCAAATTCGACGCCCCATTGGGCCGATAGGTGCTGTTATTGCAGGGATTTTTTGTGTCTTATTGTGCTTGGCGGCATGGTGGTTGGTGACCAAAGGTGAGACTCCCGAAGCGCGCCTTATCAATCCCGCTACTTTGCCGAGTCCCATTGAAACTTGGGAAACAATGGGTTCATTGTGGGGCGAGCGGCGATTGCTGGAAAACACTTGGGTTACCTTACGTCGCGTTTCGATTGGTTTCATGTTGGCAACAGTTGTTGGTGTACCGCTGGGAGTCTTGGCAGGATGTTTTCCGCCGGTCTCATCGTTTTTTGCGCCATTGGTAATTTTTGGGCGCAATATCCCGATTGCCGCACTCGTCCCGCTGACGTATTTCTTTTTCGGTATCGATGAACGCCAAAAAGTGATGTTTATTTTCCTGGCTTGCGTTGCCTTTATTGTGGCCGATACGGCCAATTCAATTCGCAACGTGGGTCAGACCTACATCGATACAGCCTACACTTTGGGAGCCGGTCGGCGTCAAGTTATAATGAAGGTTCTCGTGCCCCTGGCATTGCCTGGAATCTTTGATTCGCTGCGATTGTTGTTTGGATTGGCGTTTGGTTACATCATGCTGGCGGAAACAATTAAATTGGGCGGTGAAGTGGGTGGTCTTGGCAACCTGATTTGGATGTCGCAACGACAGGGCCCACGGGCACATATATTCCTAATTATCTTGATCATTCCTTTGGTTGCATTGGTCATCGATCAAGTCTTGTTTTGGATTCAAAAACAATTGTTTCCGTTTCGCTATGGTGGGCAGGGGTGGTTGCTACGTGGAGTCGATGGATTGCTGCATGTATGGGAAAACATTAAGTCGAAGCTTTATCGTCCAACGCCACCATTTGATCGTGTTGTGGCGGAATATTTAGCCGAGGAGGCAAATGGCCTGCGTCCAAAATATCAACCGCGCCCCGAAAACCTTGGGGACTGGAAACCATGACGCAAAAAGCGCCTCAAGTACCCTCAGAAGAGGTCGGCGTGGGACATATTTTGGAACATGTCCGCGACGAAACTGAAGTCGCTAATCCACCCGTGGTTGTATTCAAAGACGTCACTAAGACCTATAACGCAGGACAAGCTAATGCGTTTACGGCCATTAAGGACGTTAGCTTCGTTGTCGAAGACTTGCCCGACAACGGCGAATTTGTCTGTATTCTTGGGCCCAGCGGTTGCGGCAAAAGTACAATATTGCGATTGATCGCCGGCCTGTCGCCACAATGTCCCCAAACCTCAGGTGAAGTGCTCGTACAGAATAGTCCCGTGAAAGGCCCTGGAGCCGATCGGGGAATGGTTTTTCAAGACTACACAAGTTTTGACCATCGCACGGTTTTGGACAACATTACATTCGGGATGGAATGCGCTGGGGTACCGCGCGCGATTCGTTATGATTTGGGGCGCGAGTGGATTGATTTGGTTGGATTAAATGTCACTAAGGACCAATATAAATTCCCGCATGAACTGTCGGGGGGAATGAAACAACGCGTGGCCATCGCCCGCAGCCTCATTCTAAAACCTAGAATTATGCTGATGGATGAGCCCTTTGGGGCACTCGATCCCTACACGCGGTTAAGCATGCAAGACTTGTTGGTAAAATTATGGCGGAAAGTTCATGCCACTGTGTTTTTTATCACGCATAGTGTGGAAGAAGCCGTCTATTTGGGTGATCGCATTTATGTCATGAGCAATTCGCCAGGTACGATATTACATGAATTAGAGGTTGAACCACCGGATCGACCGGCCAATCAAATGCAACGAGAACCCAAATTCCAAGAAACTGTTTATCGTGTCCACGATTTGATCCTGGCGGAAGAAAACAAAAAGAAACGTGTT
Source organism: Pirellulaceae bacterium (assembly GCA_041739975.1). GTDB lineage: Bacteria > Planctomycetota > Planctomycetia > Pirellulales > Pirellulaceae > BJ22. Next base: position 4,425 of record JBGSMY010000184.1, on the reverse strand, counting down.
TAAGTACATCAAAAAAGCTTTCTGGCATCACTGGAATCTGCTTCTGTTTGGAGGCGGAATGGTGTTTGCTGCGATCAGCCCCTATCCCGATATCGCTATTCCATTTGTCTTGGCGGGCGAAGCCGCATACCTGGGGTTACTGGCAACACATCCCAAGTACCAATCGTTTGTCGAAGCACAAGAGCACAAAGAATTGCGCGACACATCGCACCTGAAAAACCAACAGGTCATGGAACGCATCATTCGCGCAATTCCAGTTACTTTGCATCAACGTTTTGAGCGATTAAGGTTCCGCTGCCAGGAACTTAAACAAATCGCTGCCGATCTAAAAGTCCCACAGACACTTAATTCCGATTTGGGATTTGAATCAACCCAATTGCAAAACTTAGATAAATTGTTGTGGGTGTTTTTGCGGTTGTTATTCACGCAACATTCTTTAGATCGCTTCCTGGAAACGGTTTCGCTCGATTCATTAATGAAAGAGAAACAACGTATCCGCAGTCAGTTAGCAGAAATGGAAGCAGGCCATTACGGCAGCCAATCGCCGAAAATTCGGCATACGCTTGAGGATAGTCTGAAGACACTCGATGAGCGGATCGTTAATATTGAACAAGCCCACGAAAATTCGCGTTACGTCGGTTTGGAACTTGATCGGCTGGAAAACAAAATCATTTCCTTAGCTGAACTAGCCGTGAATCGACAAGATCCGAATTACATCTCTAGTCAGGTCGACGCCGTTGCCAATAGCGTGAAAGAAACGGAGCGAACAATGAGTGACTTGCAGTTCATTACTGGACTCGGGCCGCTTGATGAGACCGCTCCGGAAATGATTCGCCAACCTGTTACGGTTCGGAATTGAGCAAGTCGCGATCGTGCACTGAACCGCGTTTAATGGCATGGATAGCTAAATCATCGCCGAGGACTAGAGGCGGCTGAAAGTCATATAAAGGCGAATCAAAAAGGCGGCTAATTCCTGTTCCGCCAATTGGGCTGGGAGCACCGTCGCCGCCGATAATCCGCGGCGCCACATAGGCCCAAATCTCGTCGATTTGTTGCAGTCGTGCGCAGGCAGCCAGTAATTGTCCTCCGCCCTCCACCAACAGATTGGTCATTTGTCGATCGTATAATGTCGTCAACAAATCGGCTAATCGATCATCTCGTTCGGGGCTGAGTCCTTGCCAAACCTCACAGCCTGCCCGCTTCAAATTCAATATGGCTTGAGCATCGGCGTTCGGTCCCACAGCCACGAGTACGGGTATGTCTGAGGCGGTTTGAACCAATTGCGAATCGAGCGGCAACCGCGCCAGAGAATCGATAACTATTCGAACCGCTTGTCGAGGACCCTCAGGCCGCGCGGTTAAAAGTGGATTGTCAGTTAGTGCGGTTTCGATGCCGACAACGATGGCGTCCATTCGACCGCGAAGTTGATGAACATGCTCGCGCGCTGTAACACCGGTGATCCATTTGCTTTCGCGCGTGGATGTCGCAATCTTGCCATCGACACTCATGGCCCACTTGGCAATGATCCAAGGCTGTTGTTTCAGTACTCGTTTGAGAAACGGTGCGTTTTGACGGCGGGCAGCTCGCTCACAAATGCCGGTGATGACCTCAATTCCGGCTGCACGCAATCGCGCAAGACCTTGTCCGGCAACTTGTGGAAATGGATCTTGCGTGGCAACCACCACGCGCCCGATCTTGGCTTGAATCAAAGCGTCGGCGCATGGAGGGGTTTTGCCGAAGTGAGCACACGGCTCGAGAGTTATATATGCGGTTGCCCCCACAGCGGCTTGATCAGCTGCGGACAACGCTTCGACTTCGGCATGTGGCCCGCCAAAATAGTGATGCCATCCGGATGCGATCATCAGATCGTTGCGAACCACAACACACCCCACCACGGGGTTCGGCTCAACTCGCCCACGACCACGTTCGGCGAGTTTCAGGGCCAAGTTCATCCACGATTCGTGATCGTCCATCTTGATTCCTTGTTTGACAATTATCGGCATATGAATCGTGAAGTCATGTTACGGAAACGGCCCTTCAACATAACCGAAAAAGGTATCATTACGGGTCTGGAGGCTGGGACGATGCAAATACCGATTTTTGCGATTTTGACGTGTCTTTTTGCAGTTTTCCGACGAAAATCGGCAAATTCCAAGGGTTTTTGGCAAAAAAAACCACTTTTCCCCCAGTTTTAGGCAATAATCGGCTTGTATTTTTGACGTAAAAAGTTCTAATTCTCGCGTTTTAGAGGAACTTTAACGTTTTCATCAACCGTTCGTTTTTTATCGATTAGGAGGACCAGTTTATGGCCAAGAAAACCGCTTCAGCCAAAGCGCCCAGCAAGACCGAAGTCTTGAACAACATTGCCGAAGCAACAAGTTTGACAAAGAAAGACGTTGCCGCCGTGATGGAAGCTTTGTCTCGAGAAATTGATGCAAACATTGGCAAGAAAGGCAGCCCTGGCGTATTTCAAATTCCAGGAATCTGCAAAATCAAAGTTGTCAACAAACCAGCTTTGCCACGTCGACAAGTTCGTAAACCGGGCACCAATGAAATGGTGTGGGCCGATCCAAAACCAGCCAGCCGCAAAGTTCGCGTTGTGGCGTTGAAAGCCTTGAAAGATATGGTTGCGTAGTTCTCAACCGTCCCATTCATGGTTTTTCCTATTACGGATTTCTTGGTCACACATATTTAGTTTTAAGACGGCCCAGTTCTTAACCCCCCGGTTCACGAACAGCGAGAACAGGGATGGAAAATTTTCGGGCCCTCGCCAACTTCGATTCAAACGAAGCTGGGGAAAGTGAAACTAAATTACTGAACTTGAAACATATGTATTAGGAAAATCGAATGAGGAGCCGAGTGCTTTGCCCAATAATAAATTAAGGCGCATAAACTTTTTTTGCGCTTTGGCCTGATTTGACAGAAATCTCCAGAAATAGCGGGTTACCGAACATCAAAGGTGACTCGCTTTTTTTGTTTTTGCCCCCGATTTCTACCAGCGGCGGGATGATCCACAAAACTGCCTCCTAACATTTCTTATAAACTAAATAAAAAATTAAAAAAATTGCTTGCATTGGCCTATGGTCGCCGCTATGATTCAGTTATTGCGGTCTTATAGACCGTTACGTCTGAGCGTCCTGGAAATTCTCACTTTGTGCGGGGAGAGTTTGTTTCCAACGGACCGTCTCACAGGATCGAGAGGGATTGAATTAGTGGAACAGTTGTTCCCGATCCAGTTCCGGAATCATGCGACGAAACGAATGTTTTATCGCGAATGAGCAATCGATGCCCTGAAATGAGGTGGCCGTTGCAGAAATTCTGTGGGGACGGAGTCGCTGGCAGTTGGATCGATGCTGATTTTCAGCTTGGGTTCAAAAGCAATTTTAATTCGAGTAATTCTCGATCGTTGGCGAAAATTCCGATCCATATACAGGCCAAATGCAACTTTTGAAGCACAGGTTAAATTGCTTCTCATCCACTTGATTTCAGACTTACATCATTAGGCAATTATCGGCTCATTCAGCGATTTTCGCATTCGAAAGTCATTTGACCATTCGCGGGTGCTGCAATTTTAAAACAGCAAAAACCTCGGAATGGGTCGTCTGGCCACTGTTGTCAATGATTCCCTTCTGTGTTGTACGGCTCCGCGGATTTCAAGTCTCCGAGAGTAGAGGCGGCTGGACTCGCGGTCGGGTTTTCATTTGATTTCGTTTGATATCACCCCGGCGTCGGCGATATTCGGCCACTGTTTTTATCCGTGTAAGGAGTTTTTCTATGTCAGTACAGAGTCGTAAGGGTTTTACCCTTGTCGAACTGCTGGTTGTGATTGCCATCATCGGCATCTTGATCGGGATGTTGTTGCCAGCCGTCCAACAAGTTCGTGAAGCCGCACGTCGCACGGACTGCGCCAACCGATTGCGCCAAATCGGTATCGCATTCCATAACTATCATGACGCCAACAAACGATTGCCATCGTTCTTAGGCGCCAAAGGTGCAATTACTGTTAGCTCGTGGTTGGATGCGAATAGCTACAACTATGCTAACCACCAACAAACTAGTTCGGCGCTGGCTCAAGCCATGCCGTTCATGGAATTGAATTACGTTTACGATCAAATGGATCCGTTCTTTTTCGATTGGGCGAAGAACCTTCGAGATTACATCGATCCAGCGACCAGCGCTCAGTATTACACTGACTGGACATTAATCCCAACCAGCAACGATTTCTGGCGGATAGCGTATTTTGACATCGGTCACTTTACCTGCCCATCGGACTTGGTCGCTGATGCTTTCACACAAATCTATTGCGGTGGTCAACCTTTGGCCAACAGCGATGCCGGTATCGACACCGAAGACTTGTGGGGTTACTGGAACATTTCGTTCGGTACAGCCAACGGCCGTAGCGATCAAATGGGTCGTACTAACTAC
>JBGSMY010000157.1:0-9713 GCA_041739975.1 Pirellulaceae bacterium | reverse complement strand
GGATCAATGGAATACTGGACAACATGGATTTTGGAACCTTCCGACGATTGTCGGAATCAAACGTCCATTGTTCGCCGACCGGTTGGTCGCCACTGACCAAGATCCCCAGACGCACTCTCTGGAACTTTTAAAAATCGGTTTGGAACCAGCGATTTTTGCCCCGTCGATACTCACAGTTAATCGACGATGTATTCAAGAAGTTCGGTGAATCTACTGTGACCAACTTTTTTTCAAGCAGATTGGCGGCGACTTTTAGTCGTCGTGTCAACGCCCAATCGATCGGATCGGCGACGACCCATTGTTGGATTTCCCCGGGCAGGGACGCCAATTGTCGTAACAACAGTTCGTGGGAATTCGCGTACGAGCAATTGATCACGTTGTGACCTTGTTGTCGCAGCATACTACCGTATTGGGCCATTGAAGCGCGATGCAGCCAAAGTTTTTGACGATGGAACGAGGCCGGATACTGCCAATCGCCGAAAAACAAACTGTCTTCGATCAGAACAACTAGGTTCGGCCGATATTGCCAACCCGGATGTGGTTCGAATAGTTGGTGGGGGAATACGAGCAGCGCAGTCGACATCAGCGAGGTCGGTCCTTGTTTCAATATTGTATTGAATGGCTCATCTACCTGAGCGGATCGATGAAGGATAATCGAACCATCATCTCTCGTGCAATCAACTTACCTTTTTCAAATATCCTACAAGTTCCGTACCCACGCCGGTCACCATGGTTTGCATGTTTTTGTCGCGGAGGTTGCCTTGATCGTCAAAAGCTTCGTGGGTTTTGCCGACCGCGACTTGAGTTGGCAAAACAATCGCACCGATATTGCCCAAGATGGCGCGGACGTGAACTAGGCCGCGGAGTCCGCCTAACGCCCCCGGAGACGCAGCAACTAAACTGACAAATTTGTTTTTATAGGCCGCCAAAGGAGCCTCACCACTGACCGGTCGCGATACCCAATCAATCAAGTTCTTCAGCAGTGGGGTGATCGAACTGTTGTACTCGGGACAAGCAAAAATCAATCCTTGGCTTTCGATGAACATTTTCTTTAGCTCTAAGACCTTGGCCGGAACACCGTTTTCTTTCTCAAAATCTTCGTCGAAGATGGGCAAATCAAATTGCGACCAATCGAGCACTGTGACTTCGGCTCCGGCTGACCGGGCACTGTTGACAACCACTTGCAAAACTTGCGAATTATAGCTGTTGCGTCGAGCGCTGCCGCAAATGGCCAATATTTTGATGCTCATGTTCCATGTCCTGTAATGGTTAGAGGATTTATAGTTTTTTGATCCACTGCTTTTAATCGATGATTACTTGCCAAGCAAGATGTCCGCCAAATTTCAGTTTAAGCCAAACAGAGAATCACTTTCCGGCCATAGTGGCATTTCGCGACAACCGCAATTAAACTAGGTCCTTAACCCAAGTGGGATGTTACCGGCAAGTGGTGCAATGGGTTGGTTTAACCGTTTATTGATTCAATGGATTCAGAGGATTGGTTCCGCTCGTCGCGCGAACCGCCATGAAATTAGGGAGCATAACATGTCGTGTTTCAGTAATCGAAGATTCCAACTCATGACGCTGATCGTGGGCTGGGGATTAATCGTTGCCGCCGCCAATTACGCCGCCGCACAAGCACTGGTTGACTCACCCGAAGTACAAATGCGGTGGGATTGCTTTCGCACCCATCAGAAAATGCGAAACGAATCACCGTTCAAAGATTTATCGTGGCAATTTGTCGGACCGGTGACGATGACGGGACGACTAACCGATATCGAATGTCATCCTTCAGCCCCTGAAACGATTTATGTCGCCGGAGCCAGTGGCGGCGTTTTCAAAACGACCGACAACGCTAAAAATTGGGAAGCCATCTTTACCGATTATCCCACCGCCTCGATCGGCGACATGGCGATCGATCCCAATCATCCCGAAATCATTTGGGTGGGAACGGGGGAAGCCAACATTTTGCGCAGCTCAATGGCCGGTTTAGGTGTTTATCGCTCGAACGACAGTGGCAAAACCTTTGAGTACACGGGCCTTGGCGATACCCATCACATCGCGCGGATCATTGTCCACCCTCAAGATTCCAATACGGTTTATGTTTGTGCACCCGGCCATGAATACACTCACAACCCACAGCGGGGCGTATTTAAAACAACTGACGGTGGAAAAAATTGGTCTCAAATCTTTTATAAAGACAATACAAGCGGCTCCATCGATTTGGCAATGGACCCCAGCAATCCCGACGTATTGTACATGTCGACAGCAGAACGATTGCGTTATCGCTGGAATGATCCAAAACCCGGACCGCAAACCGCTTTATGGAAATCAACTGATGCCGGTCAACACTGGTTCTTGATTCAAAATGGCTTGCCGCATTTGGCCGATTGCGAACGAATTGGAATCGATATTTGCCGCAGCCAACCACAAACCGTTTACGCGCTGGTCAATAACCTAGCGCCCAATGCCGATGGACGTGGTGTGGTCGGCGCCGATCTTTATCGATCCAATGACGCTGGCGCAACGTGGTCTCGCTGCGAAGGTTCATCGCAAATCGGCAGAATTTACGCCAGTTACGGTTGGTTTTTTGGTCAGGTCCGTGTTGCCCCCGACAATCCCGATGTGGTCTATGTGCTCGGCGTTCAGTTAATGCGCAGTACCGACGGCGGCAAGACATTTGCGAATGTACGCGGCAACCACGCCGATTACCATTCGTTTTGGTTTAACCCCACCAACGCAAAACACATTTTGGTCGGTAACGATGGCGGCATAATGATTTCACAAGATGGCCTTGAAAAATATGAACACCCCACCAATTTGCCAGTGGCCCAATTGTACAACGTTGCCATCAGCCAAGAAGAAGGCAAATTTGCGGCTTACTCATGCATCCAAGATAACATGGGCTGGCGCGGCGAAATCGATATGACCGCCGGTCGAAAAAATGTGACTTACACCGAATGGCAGGGCGGACATGGCGACGAATCAGGACGCCATGCCGTCGATCCAGGAAATCCCAATTTGGTTTACATGGTCAATCGTTATGGCACCGGACCATTTCGCATGGACTTGACGGTTGCTGATCGTCGAAATCGACGCAAAGAAATCTCGCCCGACTTCCAAGGTGCCGATCGACGCGGGCAATGGGTTTCACCACTTGTCATGTCACCTCATGACTCTAAAAGGTTGTTGTACGCCGCTCAGTTTGTGTTTGTTACCGACAACCAAGGCGATGAATGGCGAAAAATTAGCGATGACTTAACAAACTATGATCCTAACAAACAAGGCAACATTGCCTTTGCCACAATTTTTAGTTTGTCGGAGTCGCCACTGAAAAAAGGACTGATCTACGCAGGCACCGATGATGGCCTGATTCAAGTAACCCAAGATGAAGGCAAAACGTGGAATAAAATCGTCGAAGGTTTACCCAAAGATTGTGTCGTGGCCAGCATTGAAGCCTGTCGCGAAAAAGAGGGCACGGTCTATGTGGCACTCAACGGCAAACGGCTCAATGATTTCAATTGTTATTTGTTCAAAAGCGACGACTATGGGCAAACTTGGACCAGTATCACGAACAACTTACCACACAGCATTGCCAACGTAATCAAACAAGACCTGACCAATCCCGATATTCTGTATGCAGGAACCGATGTCGGCGTTTATGTTTCAATCGATCAAGGGCAAACCTGGGCAGTGCTCGGCAAAGATTTGCCCACATCCTATGTGCACGATATCACTCTGCATTCCAAAGAACATGTGGCTGTCATTGCCACGCACGGCCGAGGTGCTTATCTCGTTGACCTGTTACCCGTGCATGCAGCGGCCCAATTTGTCGAAAGCGAACGATAATTCGGCAGACTGGCAGTACACACTTAAGCTGGTCTTGGGGCTCCGAACACTTAAAACTGGGGCATTGCCTCGAGTGGAGTTGAGTTTTGGCCTGATTTGATATGTGCCAAAAGAGCGCACTGTCCCTAGATTCAGAATAGCCCCGATAATCGTCAAATTCCGCGTATTTTCGCTAACTCCCTTGTTTTGCGGCTGCTAGCAGTTAGGCTAATTAAGATAGACTAAGGCGACAAGGTTTATCTAAACGTCGCAATTTAACTTCTTTTTCGTTAGTCGTATTAGGGCAAATTTGATTATGCGCAATCACAAGTTGTTTCGAGGGGTCTTGGCAGCCGCTGCCATGGTTCTGTTGAGTAGCGGCGTATCGGTAGCCAGTGCTTCCGATTCGTTTGGCTCATGGGGCAGCAGTGGTGGGTCATCGGGTTGGGGTTCCAGTGGTGGAGGATATGCCAGTTCAGGTGGCGGACGTGTGGGATTGTTTGGCGGCAGCCATGGCGGTCCGGTTCGCAACTTGTTTGGCCGTGTTCGCGATCATTTTTCCGATTTCCGCAACCGCGGCAGTTCGGGCGGTAGCTCGGGCGGCAGTTCCGGTGGGTGGAGCTCCAGTGGCGGCAGCCACGGCACTTGGGGATCCTCAGGTTATGTCGTCGCGCACGGCAGCAGTGGAGGTTGGGGTAGTAGTGGCGGCTCAAACGGTTTTGGAAGCAGTGGTGGCTCAACCGGTCATTACAGTGGTCAAATGATGGGCAATGGATTTAGCTATAGTCAGCCTGTTGATAATTTTTCTGCACCTTATTACGACAGCGGTGTAATTCAGAATTCGGTTGGCTATCCAGTGTACAGTCAACCTGGAACTGTTGTTCAGCCACAAGCTCAGCCGAGCGGTGATCAAAATCAGGTCCCTCAAGTCCCCGAATCGGGCGACCAAACACCTTCTCCGACACCTGCAAACGGTGGTTCCGGTGCGGCAGTTGGCAATTCCACAGAAGCCGTCATTACGCTTATGGTTCCAGAAGAATCGAGCGTGTTTGTCAATGGCAAGCCGACAAAGGCAACCGGCGCGGTCCGCAATTTTGTGGCCAGACGATTAGTGCCAGGTAAGAGTTATCCGTTTGAAGTCAAAGTTGTTTGGAATCATGACGGACGTGAACAAACTCGCACGGAATACTTGACAGCCGTTGCTGGTGATCGTCGCGAACTGGCGGTTGATTTTACGCAAGAACCAGAAGTCATGACGACTTTGTCGTTGCGTGTTCCAACCGATGCGAAAGTAATTCTGGCTGGTACACCAAGTCAACAAACGGGCGATGTTCGAGTTTTCTCGACGAGCACCTTGAAGGCTGGCGAGAGCTGGAATAATTACAAGATCGTTGTCGAAGTGGAACGCAATGGTCAAGTTGTTACGGAAGAAAAAACATTAAATGTTGTCGCTGGTGAGACTTATGAAGTCAACTTTGACTTGAACAGTGCCACCACACGAGTTGCTTCGCGGTAACTCCCCGACGCTGCCTTGGATGGCAACAATTAGCGATGTTTGCTGATTGTGCCGATTGCAACGTTTGAAATTAGCTGAAGTTATGAAACCGCTGCGTCAAAACCGCAGCGGTTTTTTATTTGCCGAAGCACTAGCCGATAAAAACGCTAGACCGATGAATGGTTGCCTAAAATTCGAAAATTGGGCAGGTAGCGAGGGGAAGCGGACATAGCACTTTTGATCATGAAGCCAGTGAACGAAAATAATCAGCGACCGGAACAAGGGCAGATCAGCGATGCGCCATCTCTGAGCACGTCATCGGCATCAAATGAGCCGAACGGAACGTGGACGTCAACCAGGCGAGGTTTGGTGTCACTGGGGTTGTTGATTTACCTGTTCATTGTTGTCATGGGTCCGGTTACCAATCCAATCTACACCGAAGAACTGACAGGGCCTTTGGGGCGTGTATTGGCACCAGCGCATCAAGCCATGTATTTGGGCCATGGTTATCGGTTCTTTGCCCCCGATCCCGGTCCCAGTCATATGTTGGTCTTTCGAGTGTCACGGAACGATGGTTCCCAAGTCGACGCGAGATTTCCGGACAAGAACGTTATCTGGCCGCGATTAATGTATCACCGCTGGTTTATGCTGAGCGAAACGATTTTCGAAGAGTATCGCGGCCTGCCGCCGAGTCAAGAAGTGGAACCGGTACGAACCGCGGCCATGGGCAAAGATGTTTTGTTGCTCGACCAAAAAGCAATTGAAGAGGACTTTGCGGCCTCTCAAAAGAATCTCAAAGATCAAATCGATTTGTTTATCGAAAAAGGTGCTTTGGGGCTTGCCAAACAGTTGCAGCAAATCCACGCTCGGAATGAACGTGGATATCGTGTGGGTGAACAGCGGCGCAAGTTGTTGGTCGACGCCGTCGGACGAGAATTGCTGCGGCGCTATTCGGGCGAGCGGGTTGAAATGTTTTTGCAAGAACGAGCGATTGCTCTGCCAACCGATGTCGTATTAAACACAAAGCTAACCGATCCGCGATTTTTGTCGGAACTGATTTTGATCGGCGAGGTGCAAAACGAGCAACCATGACGCGATTAGGATCAATCTTTATTGACTATTGTCGACAATGGGTCGATTTTTGGAATCGGTTTTGGTTTGTGCCGGCCGATCCGACGTTGTTGGCGGTGATTCGATTGTTGGCCGGTGCGATTATCTTTTACACGCATTTAGTGTGGAGCTTGGAATTGCCGACTTTTTTCGGTAACCAAGCAATGATCCCTCCTGCCTATCGGGCTGGACTTGTCGACGGCACGCATTATGTTTGGAGCCATTTTGATTGGTTGCCCGGTGATGGCTGGTTATGGCCCGTGCATGGGTTAGGACTGGTGATTATCTTTCTGTTTTGGATCGGAGCTTGGACGCGGGTGACCGCTGTGCTTACGGCGCTGTTGGTGATTTCGTATGCCAATCGAACCACGGGAGCCCAGTTTGGTTTGGATCAGATCAATGGCTTTTTGGCGACGTATTTAGCGGTTGGCCCCTCGGGAGCGCGATTGTCAGTCGATCGCTGGTGGGCTTTGCGGAGGGGCAGGGGAGAGCAGGGGAGTTCCATCGCGGCCAATTTAGCGCTGCGGCTCATCCAATTTCATATGTGTGTCGTGTATTTATTTGCTGGGCTCGGGAAACTCCAAGGTGATACGTGGTGGTTGGGTCAAGCGCTTTGGGGGGCATTTGCCAGTGCCGAGTATCAGACGATGGATTTTACTTGGATGGCTCATCATATGGCCTTAGTCAACCTTTTGACTTATGTCACGTTATTGTGGGAGGTGTGTTATCCATTTTTGGTCTGGCCTCGCTTAACTCGCCCCCTATTTCTCGCCGGGGCAGTTGCCGTTCACGCCGGAATTGGTTTGACGATGGGGATGTTAACCTTTGGCATGATCATGATCGTCGGCAACCTTGCATTCCTGTCGCCAAATTGGATTCGCGATCAAGCGAATCGTTATGGGGCCCATTCGTAGCTCGAAAGCACCCAGCGCAACTCTTCGATAAACGCCAATCGCCGGTGTGGTTCGACAAGATTCCACAACCTGTGAATCAGTTGTTATACTAACAGCTTATAAGTTGCCACCAACGGCAGGCGTTCTTTCGAGCGTCTGCAATTAAAACTTCTGGAAGTATATCTCGGGCGACGATTAAAAAATTTCACAAGTTGACAAGGTTTAAGAGACAGATGGGATTGCGAGTTGCGGTAGCTGGTGCCACGGGGGCAGTGGGTAAAATCGTTTTGCGACTTTTGGAGGAGCGGCAGTTTCCCTGCACGTCAATGAAACTGTTAGCCAGTGAGCGGTCGGCAGGGCAGAAAGTTAAATTCGCAGGCAAGGAATTGACGGTTGAAGTATTGCGGCCGGAAGCGTTTGACGATGTCGACTTGGTGATTGCCAGTACTCCGGACGAAGTCGCGGCTCAATTTGTTCCTTGGGCCGTGGAACGCGGCGCTGTGGTTGTCGACGAAAGCGGGCATCACCGAATGCTCGACTATGTTCCGTTGGTGATCCCTGAAGTCAATCCGCATGCAATATTGAATCACCAAGGGATCATTGCGAGTCCGAATTGTTCGACCACACAAATGGTCGTCTGTCTCAAGCCGCTTCATGATGAGTTAGTTGTTCGCCGTGTCGTCGTCTCTACCTACCAGGCCACCAGTGGCGCTGGGCTTCCGGGCCAGACGGACCTATGGAACGGAACAGCGGCGGCCCTCAAGCATGAGCACTATGATTATAAAGCGTTTCGACACCCGGTCGCGTTTAATTTGATACCGCAAATTGGGTCGCCCAAACATTTGGGTTACACCTCCGAAGAAATGAAAATGGTGTATGAAACACACAAGATTTTAGAAGACGATTCGATACGCGTCTGTCCAACTTGTGTCCGTGTTCCGGTAACCAATTGTCATAGTGAGTCGATTTTGGTGGAAACGGAACGGCCCGTTGACGTTGAACGTGTCAAAGAGATTTTTCGATCTGCACCAGGTATCACTTTGCTTGACGATTTAGCGCAAGGCGAATACCCCATGCCGCTGAATGCCGATGGCCGCGACGATGTGTTGGTTGGACGAGTCCGACGAGACTTGAGTAGCGATCAAGGGATCGCGTTCTGGTGTGTGAGCGATAATTTGCGTAAAGGTGCGGCGACAAATGCCGTGCAGATCGCGGAGTGTTTGGCGGCGGCGAAGTTGGCGGCATGCGATACCTAAAGCTGACGATCGCTTATGACGGCACGCATTATGTTGGTTGGCAACTTCAAGCCAACGGACTTTCAATTCAAGCGTGTCTGGAAAAGGCTTGGCATACGATAACTAACGAATCGCTGAGGATTTCCGCGAGCGGACGAACGGACGCCGGCGTACATGCGCGTGGACAAGTTTGTGGTGTACAGACCGAGAGTCTTTTATCTTGCCACGAGATTCATCGCGGACTCAATGCGGTGTTGCCGCTCGATATCAAGGTATTGGAAGTGCATCCAGTTCCCGAAGGATTTCGGGCAATCAACGATGCGATCCGCAAGACTTATCGCTACGAATTACAGTCGGGAAAAATTCCCGATGTCTTTGTTCGCGACTATGCTTGGTATATACCACTTGGGTTGGATGTGAAATTGATGCGGTCCGCCGCCGCAATATTGAAAGGCAAACATGATTTCGCCAGTTTTCAGTCGGCCGGCTCAAGGCGTCTGACCACGGTGCGAACGGTGGAGCGATTAGAGTTGCATGAACGATGGCAATCGCATTATCAATATGTTTCCGTAGAAATCTCCGCAGACGGCTTTCTCTACAACATGGTTCGAGCGATTACCGGAACCTTAGTGCGGGTAGGGCAGGGTAAAGAGACCGTGGAGTGGGTGCGACACGTATTGGACGCTCGAGATCGGCGTGTTGCTGGCCCGACGGCTCCACCTCAAGGCTTGTATTTATGGCGAGTTGACTACCCGCCTAACTGTCAAAATCCGGAAAATCGGTTAGACTAGGCCTTAGTGATCAATCCGACTTGTTTTGATTGAATGGGAAACTGCGTGGCGACTGCCCATAATTTTATTGGACCATTTCAGTTGATTCGTCTGATTCGTTCAGGGAATACAACTCAGGTGTGGGAAGCGCTGCGCGAGGGCGAAACCGAGCGCGTTGCACTCAAGATACTTCACAAAGAGTTTGCCACAAGCAAAAAGGAAATTGACCAATTAAAACTGGAAACAGAAGTTGGTAAAACGCTTGACCATCCCCATGTGATTAAGATCTTTGAGTTTTTCGACCAATATCGCTTGCCATTTGTTTCGATGCAGCTGTTTAACGCTCGAAACCTAAAACTCGAATTGCGGGAAAACCCCGATTTTC
>JBGSMY010000147.1:0-2550 GCA_041739975.1 Pirellulaceae bacterium | reverse complement strand
AGATCAATTTGCGGCCGAAAGTCAACAACGGGCGGCTCAAGCAATCGCTGCAGGCTGGTTTCAAAACGAAATTGCCCCAGTCACGATCAAAGAACGCAAAGGTGATCGAGTGGTCAGTGTCGACGAAGGAGTTCGGCCCGATACTACCGCGGCGGGACTCGCCAATTTGCGCCCCGTGTTTGACAAAACCGGAACCGTGACAGCCGGTAACGCTTCAATTCTTTCCGATGGTGCTGCAGCGGTGATGGTGGTGAATCAAGACTTGGCACAACAAGCCTCTTCGCGATTTGAAATATTATCCAGTCATACTTTTGGCGTCGAACCAAAAGATTTGTTCATCGCCCCAGTGGGAGCCGTCCGCAACGCTTTGGAAAAAGCAAAAATGACCACAAATGATGTTGATTTGTTCGAAATCAACGAAGCATTCGCCAGTCAAATGGTCGCGTGTGTTAACGAATTAGGGCTCGATACCGCCAAGGTTAATATTGGCGGTGGCGGAATTTCTTTAGGTCATCCCATCGGTGCCAGCGGCGCTCGTGTGCTCGTAACACTTATGAACGCGTTGCAACGCACCGGTGGTTCCGTGGGCGTGGCCAGTTTGTGTTTAGGCGGCGGCAATGCCGTGGCGATGGTCATTCGCAAGGCATAGTTCAATGTTGTAAAAGAGTTGATTGAGACGCGCTTCCTTCAGTTCAATACTTAGAAAGTACACAATGGATTCGGTAATTGTCGATATCGCCAACTACGTTCACAAACATGAAATTCATAGTGATTTGGCCTATGAAACGGCTCGCTGGTGCTTGCTCGATAGTTTGGGCTGTGGGCTGTTAGCTTTGAAATATCCGGCCTGTCGCAAGATGCTGGGGCCGGTTGTTCCCGGCACACAGTGGTCGGGTGGTTGTCGGGTGCCCGGAACTCCTTTGGAACTCGATCCGGTCAAAGCGGCTTTTGATATTGGTACGCTGATTCGATGGCTCGACTTTAACGACACCTGGTTGGCTGCCGAATGGGGGCATCCATCGGATAATCTCGGCGCGATTTTGGCCGTTGGCGATTATCTGTCGCGAGTCCAAGGCAAACCGGTTACCGTGCGCGACGTGTTGACAGCGATGATCAAAGCCCATGAGATCCAAGGCGTGTTGGCGCTCAACAATTCATTTAACCGTGTAGGTTTGGACCACGTATTGTTGGTGCGCGTTGCCAGTACGGCCGTGGCCAGTTGGATGTTGGGCAATACGCTCGAGCAAACCCAAAATGCATTGTCGTTAGCTTGGATTGATGGCGGTGCGCTGAGGACTTATCGCCACGCTCCGAATACGGGATCGCGCAAAAGTTGGGCGGCCGGAGACGCAACCAGCCGCGCCGTGCGATTGGCGTTAATTGCCAAGACCGGAGAAATGGGTTACCAGACTGCGTTGACCGCGCCGCGTTGGGGATTTCAAGATGTCTTGTTCCAAGGCAAAGCGATTGAGTTGAGCCGCCCATTAGATGCTTATGTCATGGAAAATGTCTTGTTCAAGATTTCATTTCCCGCTGAATTTCATGCGCAGACTGCAGTGGAAGCGTCGATCCAATTGCACCGCAGTGTTGCATCGCGACTGGATCAAGTGGATCGCGTCGAAATCCACACCCAAGAACCGGGCGTACGAATTATCGACAAAAAAGGTCCGATGAAAAATCCAGCGGACCGCGATCACTGTTTGCAATACATGGTAGCGATCGGGTTAATTTTTGGTCAAGTTACCGCCGACCATTACGAAGACTCGACGGCGGCCGATCCGCGAATCGACTCGCTACGCGGAAAAATGGTCGTACAAGAAGACCCAAAATTTACGGAAGCCTATTACGATCCGGAACAACGAGCAATACCCAATCGAATTCAGGTGTTCTTTAAAGACGGCTCGGCGACCGATGCCGTTGAGATTTATTATCCGGTAGGACACCGACGACGACGTGAGGAAGGCATTCCGTTGTTGAAGCAAAAATTTGTGGAGTCGTCGGCGATTTTACTTGATGAAGGCCAGGCATCTGCGATGGTCGATCGATTTGGCAAAGCCAGTTTGTTGGACCCGATCCCGGTCAGCGACTTTATGGATTGGTTTGTACCAGCCCCCAATTCGGCAACATTAATCGCATGACGTGGCTGCCGACGGTGGATGCCGACGGTGGATGCCGACGTATTCGTCGGCACTTTCCTTCCCTAATAACTTTAGTTGCAATTTTTTAGTCTTGGATTGTCAGCCTGAGGACAGGCTGACCTACGGTGGATGCCGACGTATTCGTCGGCACTTTTCATCTCTAATAACTTTAGCTGCACTTATTTAGTCTTGGATTGTCAGCCTGAGGACAGGCTGACCTACTGTGGCTGCCGACGTATTCGTCGGCACTTTTCATCCCTAATAACATTAGTTGCAATTATTTAGTCTTGGATTGTCAGCCTGAGGACAGCGGTTGTCTTAAAGTTAGTCAAGTAGCGAGAGGAATCTCGCGCCATTTTTGATTGATTTTGACGATATGGTTGAGTATGGTGATCAACTTTCTCATGCATGC
>JBGSMY010000109.1:0-7167 GCA_041739975.1 Pirellulaceae bacterium | reverse complement strand
CCGGAGTCCAAACACTCTGGCTCGGACTACAACGCGTATACGACTTCGCCAGAGCTTGGGATACCTTTGGACCAGAAACCACAAACAAAAAGTCAACGAAAAAAAATTTAAATAAAAAAACTTGTGTGGTACGATGAGCAGTTCACTGGCAGGAGCGCAAGTTTGACGGCTAGACCAGCGCGGCCTTAAAAATAAATTTGCCGTGTCATATTCGCCCCCTGCCAGTTCAGAGGTCGTGCAGCTTTCGAGAATCGCTTTTGCATGTTTTTTTTGGTGCATTGCCGCAACTTGTCAGGTCGAAGCGGGGCCTGTGCGGAAACCAATCTACCGGTCTCGCCCCAACTAAAACGAAAACGCAAGAAAGCTTAACTGACAAGGAAGAAAGAAAAGTCCTTGGTTTATTGACGTCTATACAACAAACTTTGCTCCCCTGCCAGCTTGCTGGCAGGAAGCAAAGTTTGGCGGCTAGATAGCGCTCCCCACAATCCAACACAGCTATTCTACGCCCCCTGCCAGCTTGCTGGCAGGAGCGAAAGTTTGGCAGCTAGGGGAGCGCGAGTGCGACTGCTTAAGTCAAGACATCGCTCGTCGACAGCAAAAAAGACTCTGCAAAGCGATCCTGAAGTAAACAACTCGTAAGCTGCACGACCTCTTCACTGGCAGAGGGCGAAAGTTTTAAGGCCAGCAAAAACACGTCGTGCCGCTGCGAACAGCGTCACCTACGGTCGTGCCGCTGAGGACAGTGTCAGCTACGGTAGCCAACGCGAACCTTTAATGTCCAGGAGCTGGGAATAAATAATCCATTGAACGGCTCTTACTTACAAGGCGTCAAAATTTGTTTTGCAAATGTGCGATCAAATTCCGTTAGCAAATTCGGATCCAAATCCCCGTTGCCTAAAGTAGCCGCTATGCAATTTTTCCAGCGAATTTTCGTTAGGTTTTTTAACACGCTTCGCATAATGGCGTTGTGGGCTTGGCGTTGCTGTTTGCTTTTGGCAATCCTATTGTTGGTTGGCTTAATCCCGGTCAATTACGCGTTTGAACCGAGCGGCGAGGGCATTGAAATCTTGGTCACCTCAACTGCCGTTCATGCGGATTTTATCTTGCCACTTGTGACCAATGAAAAAGATTGGCGGCAAGATTTTGCCGGCCAAACCAATGGCGACCCGACGGCCACGTATACACACGTCGCCATTGGTTGGGGGGATCGAGGATTTTTCCTGGAAACGCCCACCTGGGCCGACTTGCGAGTCGCAACCGCAGCCAATGCTTTACTGTGGCCTTCGTCAACTTGTTTACACGTCCAGCTGACCAAAGCAAATTATTATTCACAGGCAACATCGATTCGAATTAGTCCCCAACAATATCGCCGACTCGTTCAGTTTATCGAGTCATCGTTTCGACGCAGCGCAACAGGCGAAATGGTCGTGATCCCAGGCTATCGATATCATACGGACGACGCGTTCTATGAAGCCGTCGGACAATATCATATGCTCAACACGTGTAACTCTTGGATCGGGCGCGGCTTGGCGGCTGCCGGCGTCCGCACGCCTTGGTTATCTCCGATACCTCACTCGCCAACCATCTACTTAAAATAAGCGCACGATGTGCCATCAACTTATTTTCGTTGGCAGGAACTCAGCCGGGTGTATCGCTGCGTCCTGTTTTTTAAAAACCGAATCGATCAAAGGCTATCGCACTAGTCGATTGTCTTGGATAGTCAACATCTCCGAGCAAACACTACAATACTGGCCTAAATCCAATTAGCGTTTTGTTCGAGAGTGTTTGTTATGAAACGTTTGCCGTTGTGTTCCCGCAGCGTTCGGTTAATTGTGAACGCGAACCCAAAAGGTCATTGGAATGTCGCGCAAGTGCCGCGGCAGATTGGTTGTTCGACAACGCAAACGGTCGCCATCCTCAGTTGCGTTTGGTTTGTATTGGTCGCGAGTTTGAATTTCAACCTCAAACCGGTTTGCGCTGACGACGTTGCGCCGCAGCTTCCGGCAGAGCCGTGTATTTGGACTGGAAGCGATTTGTGGGCGAACCCCATGGAAGACTGGCAATGCTCGCGGCTGCAAGGAGAAATCGTCGCTCACAATCTTTACTCTGGCGGCGATCGCGAATTGGTGTTGTTGACCGCGGAACTCAATCGCGATTTACAGCCCTTTCGAATCTCGGCCATGTTTCAATTGTTACCGGCGGGGAATGCAGCGCTTGATGGGCCTGCGGCAAGCGCTGGACAATCAAATCCGGCAAATCCATCGGGCCAGTCTTCAACTGGCCAAAATCCAACGGGTAAATCGCCTTCGGTCCCATTTGAGCCAGATGGATTTCTAGGTTTTCAAATCGGCTTGCAAGGCGAATTTGAGGACTACCGCGATGCCGCGATTTATGGCACCGGGTTTTGCGCTGGCGTCACCGGTAACGGTGAACTGCGAATCGGCGGTATGTTTTCGGAAAAGTCCGTCGTGACTTTGGACGCGCAGCCCCGATTGTTGGTCTTAGAAGGAAAACCCAACTCGGATGGGACCTATGACCTAACGCTTACCGCGGGCGAGCAAACATTGGTCAATCGCGGCGTACGATCCGAGTGGCTTTCGGGCCTGGTCTCATTTACGATTTCGTCGACCGCTCCCAATCCCGCCGTGATCCGCAATCCTCGCCCCAAAAATGTGACCGCGATCAAACAATCGCGCGGAGGGCACTGGACAGGCGCCGTTTGGCAAATGCGATTGTCGGGAGAAAAGGTCTCTGCCCGTCCGGAAAGAAGTTTTGGACCGATCTACTGGTGTCAACATACGTTGGAGTCGGGCGGCAAGTTAAATCTCACGGCACAGTTCGCGCCGGTCATGACGACTCAGCCGGCGACGTTATGGATCGACGGACAACAGGTCGCAAGCGAACTCATTGACGCTAACTCCCGCGTCGCTCAGTTTCGAATCGCCGGGGTCGACTCGATGCGAGATCATACCTATGCGGTGCGCTGGAACAGCGCCGAGTTTATCGGCACCATTCGCCATGAACCGATGGAACGGGATGGACTGACCATCGCCGTATTATCTTGCAATGATTCGACGGGTTTTCCGCATAACCTCTTGGTGGCCAATGTCGGTGAACATCGGCCTGATGTGATTGCTTTTTTGGGCGACCAAATTTACGAACCCATTGGCGGCTATGGTCTGTTATTGGGCGACAACAATACCGTTTACGACGATCGGACTGCGATTTGTTATTTGCGAAAATTTGCGATGCACGGCTGGACGTGGCGAGAGTTGTTGCGCGAGACGCCTTCGGTCACCATCCCCGACGATCACGATGTGTTTCATGGAAATATTTGGGGTGCGGGCGGCAAATTGGCCGATCGCACTCGGGGCGTTGGGGCCGAAGCACAAGATTCGGGCGGCTACAAAATGTCAGCGGATTTCGTCAACGTGGTTCATCGAACACAAACCGGTAGCTTGCCCCTGCCCTTTGACCCAACGCCAGCGCTCAATGGAATTTCGGTTTACTACACGGCTTGGCGATATGCGGGAATAGACATGGCGATTCTCGCGGACCGGCAATTCAAATCGGCACCTCAATCGCTGTTGCCCGAATCGCGCATTCGCAACGGCTGGCCGCAAAACCACGATCTACAACGGCCGGCGCTAATTGATCCGCGGGTGTTGGATATCGACAACGGAGAATTATTGGGTCAGCGGCAAGAGCAATTTTTGCAGGCCTGGGCGACAGGCGATGGGCAACACGATTGGCGGATCGTATTTTCGCAAACGCCATTGATGACAGTACAGACGATTCCCGCGGATCAGTTCTCCGATCAAGTCGTTCCCAACTTGCCGCAGATGCGCCCGGGTGAATATCCAGATAACGATATCCCAAAACTCGATTACGATTCGAATGGCTGGCCACAATCCCGACGCAATCGCGCGGTACAGTTAATCACTCAAGCCCATGCGGTTCATGTCACAGGGGATCAGCATTTGGGCAGCACCGGGCAGTATGGCATTGACCAGTTTAATGACAGTGCTTGGTGGGTCAGCTCACCGGCGATTGCCAATCTCTGGCCGAGACGCTGGTTTCCGAAAGTGGGTGGAGCCAATCGCCGGGCGGGCGCTCCGCAATACACGGGCGAATTTTTGGACGGTTTTGGCAATCGAGTTACGTTGCACGCTGTCGCTAACCCTTTTGATATCGATCGCGAGCCGAGCCGATTGTTTGACCGCGCGGTTGGTTATACGATTCTAAATTTGGATCGCGACAGTGGCCAAATATCGGTTAATCTTTGGCCGTATTATTCTGCACCCGGGCGGCCTGAGCCTGACAATCGACCTTATCCCGGTTGGCCAGTGCTGATCGATCCAAAGAGCAATAAGCGTGTTAATTAGAGGAAATGTTGAGCGTTAGCTGTACGCGCGATATGCTCTGCGGGGATTTGATTATGCCCTGCGGGGATTTGATTGTTGCACGAAAGTTTGATGGCTAGTCAGATGCGAGCTTATCGATTGGATTACCGCGTGTACCCGATGTTGCGCCGTCGCTCTGGCTTGCTGATAAACGTTGCGCTTGAAACGAATGCGGTTTTGATTTGGGCGTTAGGTTTTCTGGTCGACGTGTACCCGTTATCGCGCCGTCGCCGCCGCGAAATTTGCGGCAGATGCTTTTGGAGGTGGTTGTGTTTTGTGCCGCAAATTTCGCTCTGGCTTGCCGTTAAACGTTGCGCTTGAAACGAAGGCGGTTGCCGCAAATTTCGCTCTGGCTTGCCGTTAAACGTTGCGCTTGAAATGACCGTGAATTTTCAATTGAAATACGAAAAAACCCCGACAAACACTGGGTTCATCGGGGTTTTTGATAACGAGGCCGACGGGGCTCGAACCCGCAACCACCGGATCGACAGTCCGGTACTCTAACCAATTGAGCTACGGCCCCTCGTTAATTTAAACGTTAATTTAAACGTTAATTCAATCGTTTACCGTGATAGGATCAATTACGATTCAGTACGGTAAAACCATACCGGTAGTTTATTGTCCCGGCAAACGAGTCTTAAAGATTACTATCTCTTTGGTGTTTTGGCAAGGCACCTCCGCGGCGGTTTTTGGCCGAAATGCCGCAAGTTCGGCACAACTCCTATAATCGGCCACCCCCAGACAAATCCGCAGCAAAGTCCCCCGATTCCTGCCAACTCCTGGCTGGAAAAAAGACTAGATTTTCTACATCCAGAGTTATCGACAGTTGAGGTGCATCGATGGAGCAGTTTTTCGACAAAATCTACCGGTTCGTTGTTCGATTTGGCGAATCTTCGTCAAGTTTTAGCACTGAAACCTGGTTAGTCCTAGCAACATTAACGGTCATCGGCGGCTATTTTCTGTTAAAAGGCAACGCTATCCGGGGCGCCTAAACCCCAGTGAACGTGAATGATAGTTCCTGGCCAATCGAACGTTACTGGCTAATTTAGACCTGTCGGCAAGTTCGTCGGCAAGTTCTAGGTTCGCTGCGACCAGTCTGGCCGCTCGGAATTTGAATTGCGCACTTTGAATCACCACCAAATTGCATCAAACTGCATCAGTCAACATCTTACCGGCATACAAGATTGTCGCAGCCAGCGTTAGTACAAACGATCGCGGACGTCGTAACCAAGTTGATTTAATTTATCCGCATCTTGGGCCGCTTGTTTTCCCAACCTCAAAGCCGTTAACGCTTGCCAACGATGTTGGTACAACACCGCTAACATGTGATCCGAATCGACTTGGCGTTGCCTTTGATCAAAACTTAATTCCGGCAAATTCTGCAAGTCCGTATTAAATGTCGAAACAAATACTTCGGCCGCCGCAATCGCTAGGTTCAAATCTCTTAACCCGCCAGCCGATTCGCCTGCCCGATGTTGCAAGTAGCCAACCGTATCGAGATATTGCATACAAACTTCTAAGTAATACAACAAATCGAGATCTGGGGGAAATTGCTCCAAGACTAGACCGCTATTAAAACCCAGTTGAGCCACGCGTTGGCGATCCGCGTCGGCTCGTTCTCGATCACCTTGGCGATCGTGACCAAAAGCGCGAACCGCTAACAATGCTGCCAACTCGGCGGCGACGCTACTCAATTGTCGACGCCGCTGTTCGGCCTTGTCACGCGACGCGACTTCAATCGGCAAACCACTGCGGGTCATCGCTAAATAAATTCGAACTTGCAGGTCTTGTAATAAGGTGTCGTAACCCGCTTGCGTAAGTTCAATTTCTCGGTCCAACGCGTCGCGAGTATGTTGTGTTTTCCCCAATCGATACTCTAACAATGCGGCGGCGATGATCCCAGTGGAACGCAATCTCGCTGAGTACTTTCGAGTCTTGTCCAGCTTCAAAATTTTCATGTCGATCAATTGCGCCATTCCCGTTCGACCTTCCTCAAGTTCGAGTCCAGTGAGCGCACGGAAATAAGTTATTTCATTCAGTTGGCTAAGCTGCATCGTTTCCGACGAGCCTCGCATTTGATCCTGTTGTTGCTTTACGGTCGCGAGCGCACCCTGATGGTCCGATTGCATCCACTGCACGCCGGCCTTTAACGAAAGGGCTTGCAGCCACAAACTCGCTCCGGAAAGCGTCGAATTTGCCAATGGTTCAATTCTTTTTAGTGTCCCATCGAGGATTTCGCGGGCGCGTTGTGGTTCGTCGCGCTTGAGCAACCAATCGACCAAACGCAGTTGCAGGCTGTAATCGCCTGGCAATTGCGCTACGGCTTGTTCCAACTTTTCAATTGCAGTTTGCGGTTCACCATTCAAATACAGTTCGACCGCACGGGCGGCCTGCCAACGAGCCATTTCTTGCGTCGGAACCCAACGCAACATCGGAATGCCAACTAATAAGATAAAGCCCACAACGATCGCAAGATCGCGCCAGCGACCAAAATTAGGTCGTCCGAGTTGTAACGCGGTGGACATTCGATATTCTCGCTTCGTTAATTTGAAACCGATGGTGATGGAGATTCATCCAAGAACTCCGCAATCGCTTGATCGAGTTCCTGCCGTATCATTTTGAGTACTTTATTCTGCTTCAACTTTTCACCGCGGCTATCGGTCACGTAAAACACGTCAAGTACTTGGTGACCATATGTCGAAACCCTCGCAAAACGAACATCGAGCTCCAGCTCAAAAATCTTACGCGCGATTGTATACAGCAA
>JBGSMY010000086.1:0-2180 GCA_041739975.1 Pirellulaceae bacterium | reverse complement strand
GCTGGCGGTTGGCATGCGTGTGCGCTGTCGCTGGTATTAGCTGATTAGTATGCCCCCACCAGCTTACGCTGGCGGTTGGCATCGGAATGCCCCCACCAGCTTTCGCTGGCGGTTGGCATCGTGCGCGCTGGCGCTGGTGGCTTGCACTTAAATCGTGGGCGACTCGGTGGCTACAAGATAGTTGCAACCAAACGCTTTTCGCTTTCCCAATGAAAACGCAATTTCATTTAAATAAGTCAACGCAATTTCTTCGGGCGATTCAGTCCATTGTCCTCGTAGCCAAGCGTGAACATATTCCGATTGAATCTCCGCTTGCCGCAGCCAATGCTGCTTCCTCTGAGATACATTCTTCAACGTCTGCCAAACCAGCGCCAATTCCGCGTCGTCCAAATTGCATTCCAGCTCGACAAATGGAAATACCAAATGCAGGTTGTACCAAAAATGCTTATTCTGCGAGAGGCTCGGACGATTCAGGTCGATGGTCGGGTCGTCCCAACAATACTCAGCAAAACGACGATCACCCGGGTCATTAACTCCCGTCGCGGATTGAATTCGCTGTTGTAAAATAAATCCTTCGATCACCTGACGAGTTATCGTGCCGGTGCACCGAAATTCATCCTCCGCAGCAAGAGCCTTCGGATTCCACTGCCGCAACAATGCTTGCAATCGCCCACGCAAACGTTGCACAATCGAATGCGGCGAAACACTCGCTCGTGAGTCAAGCATAATCACACCGTGTGTGGGATCTAACAATTGATAATCCCGCACTAATATCCCATCAACCACACAATGTTTCTGTAGTTCCGCGAGCCACATTGGCTCGACCGGCGTCGTCTGCCAAGTAATCGAGTAATTCCAATGCAGCTGAGTCGTCGGGTGGGGACAAGTCCTCTTCGTGTAGATAGGCGCATTCATTTTGGGCGTACTCCCAGAAAGGTTGAATGTGTAGCAAGTTCAAATTTGCAGCGGCCGGCAACAGCCAACGTGTTCTGGAAAACTTTTGCAACTCAGGATGTTCTAGCCAAGATTGGCATAATCCCCCTATTGACGGCTAGCAAAACACTGACGGCTAGCAGAGCACAGTTAGCTGTCAAATAAGTCAATCCAGAAGCAGCGGCGACGGCTGAAGTTATTTACCGTCGCAGCAAAGGGAAATCTAACTAACAGTTGTTACGCGGTTGGTTCAAATGGGTTCAACGAACCTAAGTTTTTTCTTGCCAGCATTCGGTATGTTGAACCCAACCTACTCGTTTCAGGCCATTTACAAACCGTCGCAATCCAGCAGATTTAGCCGGTTTAACCAGCGTTTCCGGCGTTTTTCCAGCCTCCAAACAATAAGCGTCTGCTAGCACCGGCGGACAAAAAAACGGAATTCTTGGAATGATCCGGAAAATCCGAAAGTTCCGCACAGATTATCACGATAGATACGCTTAGGATAGCAGACCTCAAAGGGAAATGAGATGCGAAATAAACATTATACCGTCATGTTGAGTTTGATCATTGCGGCCGTTTCGTTAGCGAGCAGCGGGTGCTTCAGCTCGACCGGACCGACTCTAGGTATTTTCAGTATTCCGATTCCAGTATCACCATACTGGCAGAAGAATTACGAAGACAAGTTCCATGTCCACGAGCGATATGCTCGGGTGCCGATCATGGGACCAATCACCGCCGGTGGCCCGGTGGTCGCGCTGGATCCTCCAAGCGACGACGAAGTTTGGTGGGCACTGGAACGTGCTCGCCCAACTCAAGGCGGCATTCCGTTCTTGCACGAAACACAGCGAAACAATATCACGATCATCAAAGAAAAGATCGCTGATTACATTGATCCACCCCGAGTTGTGCCTCTGATCGGCCCGGTACAATTGCACCACGCCCATTACAAATGCACCGTTTATTTTTCGGAAAAGAAAATTGTCGGTTGGCCGTTCCCTCATACGCTGCACGACGAAGAAGCAGCAGAGGTGTTGTACATCGATCATAACCATTTCCATATGGTTGGCGATGTCGACTTTGGAACCGCGACTTCGAATTACTAATATTCGATCGATCACCTGAAGAAGGTCTGAATTCTCCAAAAGGAAAACCGTCGGGCGAAGCCCGGCGGTTTTTTCGTTGTATGTGGGCCCAAGGCTTTGCCTTGTGGCCTGTTGTATGTGGGCCCAAGGCTCTGCCTTGTGGCC
>JBGSMY010000064.1:0-7978 GCA_041739975.1 Pirellulaceae bacterium | reverse complement strand
GCAGAGTGGGATCGTCGACCGGTTCTAAAAAGTTGGTCCCAGACAGATGAAAAAAGAGTCGTTGGTCTTTGACGATCATCGTCAGATCCAAAGGCTGAGTATTCACCGTAAATTGATGAGTTCCCAACCGAATTAAGTTCCGCCCGTCGACAAATAGGTCTTGACGGTCACGCAGCTGGCGAGCGGCTTCCTCGCGAACGGTTTTCAATCGACTTTGAATCTCATCGACTTTGACCGTTTCGGTCATCTCCGATAGTTCGCGAACGATGTCACGAACTTTTTCAACCATTAAATCACTGGCAAAGTAACTATTAATTTCGTCCAGCGAGGGCAGGGCGGAGACCCGCGATTGTATTCCTTTGAGAATTCGATCGGCAGCCGCTTGTAGTGAACTGGCACGCCGATTTCGTGTTTCGATAATCTGCAATTTTCGCACATCAAAAGCCGAATAGATCTCATCGCGTTTTTCGGCTAATTGCACGGTGAAGTCGTCAAATTCAGCGAACCGACCTTCCAGCTCTTCGATTTGTACCATCATCCGAGTCAAGTATTCATCGCAACGATCCGGTGTATCGCAAACGTCCAAATAGCCCGTTACGGCTTGACTAAGGAGTTTTAATTGAGCGGCAAATTCTGCGGCCCCTTCCACGGCCAGCAAATCCCGAGTCCGATTTTTCAAAATCGCGCGGGTTTGGTTGAGACTGGCATAAAGCGTCGAGATGCGGTCGATAATCTCAGTGCGCTGAGTCGCGTCTTCGATTTTTAGATTGCTGACGATTTCAATTAACAACTCAAGTTGTCCGCCGATCGCCAACAGGTTTTGGTCCAGTTCCTTTGACTTTTGCACGGTCGCGATCGATTCGATGGCATTGCGTTCGCGCTGCAGATCTTGTGCATAGCTGTCCAACGATTGAGGTTGCGCCAGAAACTCAACGCAGCCACGGGACAATCGCTCGCTGATTGCGATGAGTTCCGCTTCTAAGCCATCTACGGCCGACAAATCAACATACTGCAACTCCTTTAACGAAATGACGCGGCCCCTTGCTCCCCGTAGGTCAGCCAGAGCCGTAACGTACTCTTGGGTAGCACTGAAGCGACGCCGCCCCAATTCAGTCAACAAATTTTTGGTAGCGTTAGCGACTTCGTCGAATTGTTTTCGCGTGTTTTGGCGGATTCGCAATACTTTGTCAAACTCGTCCACTGCGGCCGCACTGGCTGATTTGATTAGCCCTAGGCTTTCGCCCAGTCGAAACGCTTGCTCGTCATTTAGCCAAAAATATCCATCCAACACGCTTTGTGTTTTTCGCACTAAATCGACATAACGACCGGAAAAGGTATCGTCTTTTGCGATAAGGTTCAGGATTTCTTGACATTCGGCAATTCCTCGGACGATTGCTTTATTGCCGATCTTATACAACATCGAATCGGTCCGCACGGCACTAATGAACGCCGGAGCGACAAATGGCGTTTGCCAAATCTGAACCGCATGATGTTTTTGCGGAGAGGGCTCAGCGCGAAAATACAACAGATGCCCGTTGTCAAATAAACAGAATCCATTACACAAAATAGGAGAATCGATCCGTTGTTCAATGACGTTGTACGACAGCAGCAGATATTCACCGCTAGTTTGTTGATGAAACACAAACAGATAGTCTTCACCATTGGCAGAAGCGATTTTGCGTTCAAAGGCGAGGTCGCGCGAAAGGTATTCAAAGATACGATATTGACCCGTTTGTGTATAAAACCCTTGCGAAAATATTAGTCCTTGATCATCCGGAAGCGCGATACAGGCCTGCCCCACCGAATCTTGTCGCAGGACATGGTTGTTTTTTCGATTAAAAATAAAATATCTAAAATCTGGCTCGCGAAAGGGGCGAATCTTGAGCAGGATCAAATTGCCAGCCAAGGCATAAAAGATCTCCGCGTCATCCAGTGTCTGGTCGGCATCGACCACCGGTTCCGAATAGATACCGCGGCCGTCTTCGGTATTATCCTCAACTTTGATAGTTAAGTCGCCACCAACCGTCTCGACAAATACGAAATCTTCGATCGAAATATGCGGATGGCGTCCCGGTCGGTGAAAGTCACGATGAGTTCGCTTCCATTGGAACTCATGTTGCGTTGGCTGCCGCACCTCATGCTCGCTGCGATTATCGACGTATTGCAGTCGGTCGCCCAAGACAAGCCATTTAAATACCTTAATATCGGCAACCGTTTTTCCGACCTGAAACACCATATAGAGGTGCGGGCCGTGCAGGTGAAATTTAAGGAATTGTGTTTGCTTGTAGTATTTATAAAGCTGCTGAAACTCAAGCGCGAATCGTGAGTCTTGCAACATTTCCAGGCCGCGTTCATGAAACGCACCCTGATCGAAATGATAGATCGAAAACACATCTTCCAGATGCGTTTCAGCTTTTAGGCCAAAGTGAATATTAAAACCGAATAGAAACTGATCGGCTACCGCCACCATATCGCGGGCAATGCAATTGTGCGTCGTGGCCGTTTGTTGTGTAGACAGCAATTGCGTGGGAATCGCGCCAAAGACTTCTCTCCTCGATTGATTCAGCGAACCGAGGCGCCCCCGCAATTCTTCACCAGCCAATTGCAGACGTTGCTGCAAGATTTCATAAGTTGACCGCTCCAGCTGCACCGCGGCATCAGCCGATGTCATGTTGGGTGGAAGCGGTCGTTCCGATTTGTCTTTTGGCGATGGGTTCATGTATCAAATTAGGATTGAGCCGAGCCGCGAAGGTTTAACGATGCGGCGTTTGCTGCAGCCATTCCCATTTGCCGCAAGCCAGCCAACAACTGTTGCAATTGCGATTGGCCGGCTTGATCGGCGGCCCCCATCATCTGTGTGATCAGAGCTGCCACAGTTAGATTCTTGAGGTCATTACTGGAGACACCCAACAGATCGACGTACGATTGCAATCGTTCTTTGAGATGTGCCAGGTCGGCATCAGTACCCAATAGGGTATTTTTGACTTCGGACAACACTTGGCTCTCGCCAACCAACCGGTCAACTTGGCGTCCCGCAGTGATTGAACGAACCAAGCTTTCAAAGAATTGGTTGTCACCACCGACGATATCAATTTTGGCTGATTTGAGTGCTTCACCCAGCATCATCGCTTGGGCTTCGGCAATCGAGCCCTGAATCTGAATCGCTTGCAGTTCTACTTCTTTGTCTTTGCTTAACCGCAACTTGAATTCTTCGTGCTCGCGACCAACGCCATCGAACAGTTTCATCGCTTCCGCTTTTTCGGTAATGCCTTTGGCTTCCGCGTTTAGTTTCAATTCCAGTACAAGCGCTTCGGCGCGGCCTTCTTTTTCGACAGCGTCGGCCAGTGCTTGTTTACCGCGGGCTTCGGCTTCGAATTTGCGCTGCAACACTTCGGCTTCCGCCAATCCGCCGGCTGCTGCTTCGACACGATGAGCGTCAGCCAACAGTTTTTTGGATTCCATTTCTTTTTCGGCTGCCGAGCGTTGTGCATCGGCGCGGATGATTACGGTTTCGGCTTGCATTACCGCGGCCTGTTTTTCGGCCTCGGCCGCTTTGATTTCGGCCACCAATTGTTTCTGCGCTTCTTCCTCAGCATGCGTGATCGAAACACGTTTCTTTCGATCAGCAGTAGCATATTCTTTTGTATCGCGAATCCGTTCTTCTTCTTCCACCACCGCTCGTTCGACCACGACTCGTTCGCGAATTACGTCTTGAATGTTGCGTCGTTCGACTTCGATGACTTTTTCTTTTTCGATTTGCGCTAGCGTAACAATTCGTTCGCGCTCGGTCGCTTCTAGGTCGCGATCTTTGAGCACGCGTTCCGTTTCGACCGCATCCGTACGCTCTTTGCTTTTTGCAGCAACAATAATCGTGCGAAGTCGATTTTCATTGGCGACTGAGATTTCTTCATCCGCTGAAATTCGGGCCAGTTCACTGCGTTGTCGTTCTTGGTTTTCAACAACTTGTGCTTCGGCCCGTTGCCGCGCTTTGACTTCGGCAATTTCGCGCGCTTGTTTTTCTTCCGCTTCGGCCTGTTGCCGCTGCAGTGCCAGAATTGCTTCACGCGCCTCGACATCTTGTTTGGTCAGGGTTTTCTCGCGTTCGCGACGAATGAAGTTTGCGCGAACCTGTTCTTGGGCGGTTAGATCGGTAATTTTCTTAATACCCTCGGAATCCAAAACATTGTTTGGATTAAGGTTTTCCAAGGCGGTTTGTTCTAAAACATCAATCGCGGCGTCGTCCAAGATGTAACCATTGAGGTCAGTGCCAATGATCTTGAGAATTTCCTCGCGAAACTTTTCGCGAGCCGTGTACAATTCGACAAAATCGAATTTTTTACCTACGGTTTTCAGCGCTTCCGAGAATTTTGGCTCAAACAAGGCAACCAATGCTTTTTCGTCCGAAGCTCGGCGACAGCCCAAAAACTGTGCAACTTTTTCTACGTCTCCGGGCGTTTTGTTGACGCGCACAAAAAACGCAACTTTAATGTCCGCTCGAATATTGTCTTTACAGATCAAGCCGTCCTGGCCGTGTCGATCGATTTCGATGCGTTTTACCGAAATGTCCATCATCTCGGT
Organism: Pirellulaceae bacterium; assembly: GCA_041739975.1. GTDB lineage: Bacteria > Planctomycetota > Planctomycetia > Pirellulales > Pirellulaceae > BJ22. Next base: position 3,400 of record JBGSMY010000064.1, on the reverse strand, counting down.
CTTGTGCAAAATTGGAATGTCTAGTAGCCAAGTGAAGCTGACATAAGTTCCTTGGAGACCGTTGCGGATTAATGCCGTTCCTTGTTCGACCTTTTTAAGGCAGCGAACGAAAACGGCTGCAATCCCGATGATGATCACCAACATGATGACAACAACCACGAGGATCACGTTCTGCGGATTTCCTTGTGCTAATAATTCAAACAGCATCGGCGGTTTACCCCATTTGTTTGGATAGACGAATTACGTAGGTATCGTTTACGGGATCATGTTCGACAATTTCAACCACGTCGCCTTGACGCGGTATTGCACCATAACAGCGAGCGTTGAGTACAATGGGTGGCCCATTGTGTTCGACAGCAATTTGGCCAAATTCGTTATTGACTTCGAGCGTGGTCACGGTGGCTCGTTTTCCCACAAAAATAATCTGTTGCGGTTCCGCGGCTGACACTTGCCGAATCCAAGGCACCAAAGGAAACAAAATGATTTTTGTAATGATCAAACTGACCAGCAAATTTGGAATCAAACAATACAACACTACCCAAAAACTTAAGTCCGGATTGAAGTAGTAATTGCTGATTACCGAAGTTGCCCAAAAGAAGCACACAAACAATGAAACCACAATCATGATTGGGATGTCGCCTAAATACAGGAATTTGGCCGCCCCCAACCAAGGCCCCGGGTCACCGTCGGGCACATCAAAATCGATGTCGGCAATGCCTTCACCAACTACACCGACAATGACCATTCCCCAGTAAATAAGTACCATCAATACCAAGATTGTTGGTAACAGATTAACGGGGTTAAAAGCGTCCAGCATCAGTTCCCACATGGCGTCCGGCTCCCGTTTGACTCTGTTTTAGCGTAATCAAAAGAACTCCAGTTTCTACGCGGTTTTAGCTGGAGTTCGCCTCGTTTCAGCGATTATTGGGGGGAATCGAATCGATTTTAACTGGATTTTCGGCGCATCCGTAAACAACACACGGCATATTGCCTGCTTCCGGTATTCCAAATCCATGGCAATGACAAAGCGGCTTGTTCAATTTTCGAAGCCAGTGGCGGGTAATCGCGCGCTGAACTCAACATTTTAAGCGGGTGCATTCCATGAAAGAAATTATTTTGAGTCAGGGCCTCAGCCAATTTTTGTTGCAACGGCACACCCTGTAATGTGGCGATTTCTGGAATTGAATCCGACGACACAAAATCAAAAACGAGCAATGCCGTTCCGCCCGGCTTAACGGCTTCAATCAATAATTCCAAATGCCGTGCGCGAATGGCCTGCAGACACTCCACAAAACGCGGGTGCTGATCGCCTAACCGATTGACGATCGATAACACTAGTTGACTAAGCAAACACGTCGACGCCATCACATCGACCGGCAAGCTCAACGATCGCCATTCAAAATTTGATGCAATCTGAATCACGCGATCCAAATCTGCTTCCGAAGGAACGTTAGCTGTTGACCAATCATGAATTGCCTGTTGAATTCCAGTCACTTCCAAGGACTTAAGACCAATCCCACTGCGCTGATCTACACCTTGAACACGGACTGCTTGTTGCATTAACTCCAATTGCAAATCGACAAGTTCAATTTGTGCAAAGCGATCGGCAAGTTGTGATAAATTCAAGTCATTGGCTGGACCAACACCCAGGATACACAATGACGCTGGGCTGGACGTGGTCGAATTAATCAACAACTCCGTTACTGACCTGCGGTGCTGTTCTGAAGAGGGTAATTGATGGTGACTCGCAGCCAAGTCCCAAGCAGCAGGCCGATTCCATTCGTACTTGGCCACAATTACTCCTTTGCCGCATTCGGGGGTACCACAAACAAATAATGGCCGCGAGTCCGATGTTTTCGCACATCAAACTTTTCGATGTCTTCCGTTCGTTCTGTGGAAACAATCGTCATGCGTGCAAGTCCGTTTCGCAATGCGACGCGAGCGGCAGTACCAAGTCCAAAGTCGCTGTGAAATTTGCCGCATAAATGAACGACCGTCACATGGCGATGGCGATGAGCAGCTAAAAAATCGGCAATGGACTCGGCCATTGTATCGTCTTTGAGACATTGCGACTCATACATCCGGCGATTTGACGCTTCATTGTCCGAGCCACCATGTCCCTTCATGATTTCGGCAAATTTTTCCCAATACAAATCACTAGGAGCATTCAACTCCCTAGAGCGAAAGGCGGATTGCGATTGATCAATCACTTGCCCTTTGGCGATGGCCGACGCCAGCTCTCGCGGGACATTGGCCGCGATGACTGGGATTCGATGCTCGCGCGCCAATTCGATGACTTCGCGATAATGCTCCGCATAATTGTTCCAGGGACGGCTGGCATACAAAAATTCTTCTTCGCTAATTCGGCCAGCCAAGTATTCGTTTAAGATACCTTGGACATCGCGTTCAAACATTTCCAAACTAATTGCGATATTCGCGCCTTTGAGGATTAGTTCGCGAACCAAATCTGCTTGAAGTTGATGGGCCCCGTCACTGTCATGCTCTTCGCCTAAGAACACCACGTCATCTTTGGCGACAATTTCAGCCAACTGTTCAACCGATATGTCTTGGCCGGTTTTGGTCGCGACAATCTTAGGCGCAAACGTAGTGGTTTCTTGCGCTACGCTGCAATTGGCAAGCAACAGGCTAACAAGTGCCAAAACCAAGGATATCTGTAGTCGCCGGTTCATCGTTGCTGGTCGCCATATCATAGTGTCGGGGTCCCGATTTCTCGTCAGTTGTTCCCACCGCAAATCCGCAATTGTCGCGTGGGACCAATTAAATTGTTGCCATCGGCAGATTTTGGCTGCAAAACCGCCGCAAAACACTAGTGTAGTTCGGCTTGCGTTTCTACTCAACTCTCTGTCGGCAATTCACAGACAGAGCGCGACTCCGCCGTCAGAATTGAACCATACGGCGCAACCATAACGGATCTTTCGGCTGGAATTACGGGGCCGACAGTTAGTCAAGCGAGATGGTAACGGTCTTGGTTTCCAAGTAAGCCTTGAGACCTTCTTCACCGAGTTCTCGACCTTGGCCCGACATTTTGAAGCCACCAAATGGTGCGGCCGAGTCAAACACATCGTAGCAGTTTACCCATACAGTGCCGGCGCGTACGGCGGCAGCAAAGCGATGGGCTTTGCCGATATCACGAGTCCATACGGCTGCCGCTAAGCCGTATATCGTGTTGTTTGCTCGCTCGATTAGCTCGTCGGTGTTTTTGAATTTCAGAACCGACATCACAGGGCCAAAAATTTCTTTTTGCGCGATTTCCATATCGTCGCGAACGTTGGCAAACAAGGTTGGCTCTATAAAGTATCCATTTGAACCAACGCGACCGCCTCCGGAAACACAGTCAGCCCCTTCACGCTTACCGGATTCGATCAATCCCATAATCTTA
>JBGSMY010000060.1:0-8042 GCA_041739975.1 Pirellulaceae bacterium | reverse complement strand
CTTGTCCATTCTTTTCTTGTCCATTATTTTCTTGTCCATTATTTTCTTGTCCATTATTTTCTTGTCCATTATTTTCTTGTCCATTATTTTCTTGTCCATTATTTTCTTGTCCCACATTTTCATGTCCCACATTTTCATGTCCCACATTTTCATGTCCCACATTCCGCAAATGCATTTAAAATTTCCAATGAACCAAATTTGAATTCAACAAACAGCCAGATGCCTTATAAATTGATGTAAAATCCAATCCGCCTTGCCAACTCGCAGCGGCCAATTGCTGATGTTAGAATCTTGTTTTGTGTAACGATCGATTTCTCTCAAAGTTGATGCGTAGAACGAGGCCGTGGAGTCATGAGATCAATGAATTTTCGTCGTGAACAAATCGCTCTGGCTTGGTTGTTGTTATTGGTAATAGGTTGCGGACCGGTTGAAGAATCCAAACCAACGGCCCTGCCGACGGCGGGAACGAATCCCCCTTCCGCTACGAGTGTTCCACCCCAGGTTGCGACAGCTGACGGCGGCGTTCCCAAATCGACGTCTCCATTGACGTTATCTAGCGATCAGAAATCGACTTCCAGCGTGCCGCAACCGCAACCCGCACCTGAGAATCCTTCTCCCTCAGCGCCCGATAAACCGGCTAATTTGCCAATACAAGAACCGGAAAAACCGACCACCCCGCCAGTGGTTAAACCCACGGCTGAACAATTGGCGCGCTGGAAAGTCGATCCCTTCGAACCATTTCAATTGTTGGCCGTTCGCGATCACAGTGCTTCCGGCTTAATCACGTTTATCGCCCCTACCGAAGACAATTCCCATGTGATTCTGGGTGGAACAAGGTTGGCGTTGTGGTCGATCGATGGTGAACAATCGGTCCATGATTTTGTGGAAGCGACGACTGATGACGAAGAGCGCTTGTTATGTTTTGCCATGGCACCGCAAGGTAATTGGTGTGTAACAGGCGATGCCAGTGGGCGATTGCGTAAATTTGATATCGGCGAACGAAAAGAGTTGTTGTCAAAACTTACCAATACCAATGCGGTTGTCAAACTGGCGATCTCTCCCGACGGCAAAGAGATCGCTACCATTCCATTTACCAGCGACGTCATCATTTGGGACGCGGATACCTTGGAGAAAAAAACAAGCTTTTCACTCGACACTCGCGATGTTAAACATTTACAGTTTTTAGCACCACAAGTGTTATTGGCTGCCGGCGAAACATTGTCGACTTGGGATTCCTCCTCCGGAACAAAGCTCAAGACGTTTCCCTCCGGGCGTTATCAAACCGCCATCGCACTTTCCAAAGATGGCAAAGAGTTGATTTTTGGCGCCGAAGATTATTTGCATCGTTGGGATATCGAGAGCCATTCGCCGACTGGCGAATATCGCGGAGTTCCTTATCGCGATCCTGATGTTGAATTCACAACGGATGGAACACTTCTGGCCGTAGCGTCCGGCGACGCGGTGAGGATTCTGGATGTGGCGACCGGTCGATTGTTGCAAATTATCGATGCCGCAGGGTCGACGATTTCAGATGTCTCTTGGATGAACGATAAGCCTGTATTGATTGTAGCGAACGATGCCGGAAAAACGCGAATTTGGGGCAGATCAGGCGATGCCGTGGCAATGGGAAATCACGAATCCCCCAACAACAGCGGCTCGGCAAATTCGACGCCACAGGTTCCAGCGACCGTCTTCGAAAACCTAGCGATACTCGACTTGCGGGTCTTGCCAAAATTGCCAGACTCTAAACCGCAATCAGACGAATTTCATGCCATTTCTTACGCGACACCCGTAGATGCGGAGGAAGTCAAGGCGTTTTATCGCCATATTTTGAGCGAACGCGGATGGTCCGAAGTTGTCGAACAATCCTCACAATATGGATTAATGTTTCAGAAGAGTGGATTTTATCTCAGTCTTTCCAGTTATGGTGACAAGCCAACCGAGACCTATGTAAGCTCGGCCCTATTAGGCAATTACGATTTACGACAAGTCCCTCGTTTAGACACGTTCATAAAGGAAAAAACCTTTGCAGGTCCGACGACGGTTATCGATAAAGTCTCTGCGAACCTATTGCAAATTGAAACTGAATTGCTAAAGAAATTCCACGAAGCGGGCTGGACGGCTATCGTGCGACTGAATCGCAGTCAGAATGAAACCAACGATGGACGCGATTTTGAGTTTGTAAAGAATGGAGCGGTGATTCGAATTATGGTCTTACGAGATCAAGTTAATCCGCAATTGTTTAACATCAATTACACACAATCGTTGACGTTGCATTCGCTACCCGTCCCGCCTGATGTTGGCTTGATGGAATGGGACGATTTTTCCGAAGCTCGCTTGGTGGCTGATACCACAATGAATATGGAAGAAGCAACTCGATTTTTTGATGAAGAAATGCCAAAACATGGTTGGACGCCGCGGCCATCAGGTCGACGTGTTGACAAAGAAGTGGCTTATTTGCCTTTTTATTGGGGTCAGCGCGATGTTACGATTGGACTCGAACCAGCGGCAGGCGGGAAAGTTCGCATTCGCGCGGGGCGCTATAGCGATAAGTCGATGTCACAATTGAGCGACGAAAGCAATTCCAACAGCGATCAGCAAGCTGCCGGTGCTCAAAGCGAACCGGCCGTCGGTTTAGAAGCGGCGGATTTGCCGATTTTGCACGCTCTCGGAGAACCGACTTATCGATCAAACGAAGGTGAAGTGAGTGTTGAACTTGAAAAAACGCCACTTATCGATCTATCGCAAAAGTACTCAGATGCGATGAAATCATTAGGCTGGGAAGTCAAACCATTTGGTGATCCTCGCGAGGATTTCGTTTCGTTGCATTTTGAAAAAGACGGTAAAATTATTTATTACCAATCGTCCGTTAATCCATTGGGCCAGTGCCGCATCGAATTTAGTGGCAATGGACTGTTATGGAACAAACCTATCCCCAACAAGAAACTTATTTCATTCGTCAGTTGGTTGCGAAATAATCGCTATCCGGCCTCGCTGCAACGACTTGACGAATACCGCGCGGAGATGGAAAAGTTAAATGGGGTAGAGCCATCAAAGTAGCTCGGTTGTTATCAATTGAATTACCCTGCCCTACTCAATTTTAGCTCTAAATTTTTGTTCTCGCTTTGCTCGCGCCAAAACACACAATAGGCTCAGAATCGAAATTTCTTAATCGTGCATTCCACGACCCTCGAGAATCTGAGGGATGCATTTTTCGATTCGCGATTTTCGAGTTTGCGATTGTTTTGCGCCGGTGAAGTGGAGTATGTATCCGCGTTGTCGACCCGGCGTAAGTGCCGCAAACGCAGTTCGCAAAACAGGCAAAGCGACAAATTGTTGCTCTAACTCAATTGGGAAAACTAAATTGGATTTGGCGTCACATTCTACTTTAGTGCCAGCGCGTTCCAACTCGATCGCTTGTTGCAAGAACGCCTCAAGGTCTGACTTCCACAAACGAATTTGTTTGATTGTGGTAATTCGAACTAAACGTGCGGCCTGTGTATTCTCACCTGGTTTTTCCAGAATCCCACGCGGATCGTTGAGTAACGCGCCTTTGAAGAAACTAAGCGAGCAATACTCGCGAAACGCTCCTAAAATAGCGATATTAGCTTGTTCCCAGGTATAACAAAGAACACCCCATTTGACAGTTTCGGTCAGACCGCTTTGCAATACGATCTTGCGCAGCAGCGCGAGTTCTGTGGGCCAAAATCTAACGCTACATTCGGGCGTACCACCGCGGGGACACCGACCGCAGCCGTTGGCAAAATAAAGTCCAACTTCAGTATTCAGAGACATACAAAATAACGCACGCAGAACTCATTGAATGCTGAAAATCGTCAGCATCAGCGGTTTTCGTCGCCAGTTGCTTTCTTCGTTTGCTTTTCTTCGGGCGGCAAATCGTTTCCAAGCAAATCTTTCAGCTTTTTCAGTTGGTCTTTGTCCAGCACCGCTTCGATAACTTCGCGTTGCCGCTTCAATCGCAATTCTCGGATCTCGTCTTGTAGTTTTTGCTGCATTTCTTTTTGCCTTTTTTCGAGATCCTTCTTTTGGGCATCGGTCAGATTTAGCAGTATGGCAAACTCATCGCTTTGCAAGGCACTTTGGCTGTCGTTATTGAGTTTTGATTGTGCGACAATTTGATCGAGTCGTTGTTTTTGAAAGGGCAGCAAGACTTCTTCGATGGCTGCTTTAATTTCAGCTCGCAGTTCGCGTTCCAGCTCGGCGAGCCTTTTTTCGATTTGTTCTCGTTCGTTTTGCGGCAGTTCCGTTGACAGTCCTTTGGCGATGGCTTCACGCCGCCCCTTATATTTGTCGCGAATAGTTTGCAATTCCGTTTTTAAAGCTTCTTTTTGCTCCGGCAATAGTTGCAAGTCTGTTGCAACTCGCGGCATATTGATCAGCTGATCGGTAGCCGTGGGCATGTAGCCGGGAACGGGAGCCAGCATTAAAGGCATGCCTTCCATGCCTACGATATCACCCGAAGCGCTGGAAAATGCGCCTTGAAGTTGAATCGTAAATTCTTGAGCAGGCAAAATAGTCGGTGCCCAGAACAAAACCATGATGATGATGGAGGTTAAACGAAACATTTGAACATTCTCCCAGCTAATATCGGTCACAAACAATACGTTCGTTTAGTTTGGCAAACATTCGTTGACCGCGACGAACGCAACAAAATTATACCATACGATAAACTTGCTTTGACACCCGGAACGCGGCAATTCGTCCCATAGATTTGCCAAGTCGACTTGAGCGTGGCCTGCCTAAACGGTGTTGTCCAACAGCAAATTATTGTTGTTGGATCAACACTGTGAAATCAGTTCACGTTAAGGCTGGCAAGGCCAAACGACAGGCTATGGCGATTTTGATTTTGGATCTTCCAAGGATTTCTCGAGTTTTTCCATCGACGACAAAATCTCAGCTAACTTGCCCTGTAACTCAGCAACGTTTCCTTTTAGTTGGTGCAATTGATTCGCTGGACTGTCGTCACTGCTGCCCGTCGAAAGATGGGGGACCAGGGTTAGATATTTGTGTTCGAAGGGACTCCGGACAGCATCTAAAAGCGTTATTCGTGGTTGAAGATAGAAAATTTGGTCCGCTTTCTCGACGAGGTCGACTTCAAAACCGAGATGACTTCCAGTTGATTCGTCAGCCACCAGTTTAGGTGTGATTTTGACTTCGATTGTCTTGCCTCGACGCAAAAGCTTCAATAGCACTTCGCGATCCCCGATTTCTTGCACGTGGCCGCGCAGTTGCTCTTGGGACTCGATCGGTCGTCCGTCAAGCTCAAGGAATATGTCGTTCGCTTCGCAACCAATTTTGGCAGCGGCGCCATCGGGTGTTATGTCTGTGACTAAAATGCCTTGATTGGATGCCAAGTTCAAATGCACTCGCAGTACATCGTCAACTTCCGCCAGCACAACACCCAGTTTATAAGCACTGGTTTGAGATTGCTCTTGCGCGGCTTGGTGCTGAGGGGCGGCTAAGTAAAATGCGTTTAGTGTTGGAGTGATACCGGGGACGCTCAGGTCCAATTCGATTTGTTCCGCGCGACGAAGCAATAACAAATTGATCGTTTTTCCGGCGTGTGCGGTTACTAACGAATCAAATGCAGTCGGCGATTCAGGCTTTTGATCGGACAATTGCAATACAATATCGAAATTCCGTAATCCTCCCACGAAGCCGGGACAACTTTCAGGAACTTCTAATACAACTGCAGGTTGATTGATACCTAAATGCCCCGCAAATTCGGGCGATACCCGAGATACATAGACCCCGAGTGGATTTGCCGATGTTAAACTAGCTTCTGGTGCGAATTTAAATTCTACTTTGAGGCCGTCTTCTTGCTCCCCAAGCAACAACTCTGGGTGATTCAGTGCTTCACTCCTCTGAACCAGCCAGCGCGCGTTGGCGTCACTTGTTTGGATGGTTTCAGTTGTTGGGTGATTTTGAACAGTGTCTTGTGTGGCCTCGCTCACCGCGACACTCGAAAACACTAGCAGACAAACCAAAACAATTCGTTTCCAAGTCATTTTAAAAGACAATCTCATATTTGCGTTCCTTTCAAAAAGTTCATTCGACCCATTCATGGCTTCAATTGACTTCGTTATTTATCCGTTTAACAACGATTTGATCGACGGGTACGGCGACTGTTGTGCCATCGGGCAGACTAGCATTAATAAATTGACGCCGAGTGGCTAATTCGATCCCACGTCTGGCTAACAATTGCCTTTGATAATTAGAAATGTTAATTTCCGGCTCTTCGCGTTGAGATTGGGTAAGGTCTAAAGGAATTTGAAGTCGGGCACCAGGTAAATTGCCTGACTTTGGTAGTTCACGAGTTGCCCAAACAATCTTAGAGTTAGACGATTCCGTCGAGTCATCGTCATTTGGGTTGTCAATTGGGACTAATGCTTCATCGAGTCCGTGTGTAACTGGAAATGCATTTTCCATGGAAACCACTTGTACACTTTTTTCGACCAACCAACCGCTGATAAAAGCCACAAGTACGAGTGCGGCCGTGATCAATGACATCCAAGCACGCGGAGCAGGCTGGGTAGTCGCAAACGTGCCTGGGGCTCGCTTGTTTGGCATTAGTGCAACGGAACTAGCGTTTGCGTCGATGATAGCGACAGGTTCCGGAGAAACGGAAACCGTTATGGCATTTTCTAACCTTAACGATTCGCTCCACAGTTGAGCTTCCAAAAATGCTAGAGAGCAATCACGCCAACGCTGTGGATTCAGCTCGAGATATTGTAGTAGCGATTTCCGAGAGTGATCGCTGAGATCGCCTGAAACCAAGCGATCCAAGTTGGCGCGGAATTCAGATTCTGTCATGGATTGTTCGCGATTCATAATAGATTTCATTTCAATGATTGTGTTCGTGAATACCGAGCCTGTTGAGTTCGGTTCGCAATCGCTGGCGAGCGCGGTCCAGGCGACGATCAACTGCCTTTTCCGTAATTCCTAACAGCTCGGCAATCGCTCGATACGACATTCGTTCTTCGTATTTTAGAACCAGAATCTCTCGGTCCCGAGGCTCAAGTATCTCCAAACATTGCCGCGTCTGTTGGTGTCTTTCGGCGTTCACAAGGAGCTCAAGCCCTGTTGAGACAACGGGTTGTAAACTCGCATCGGCAGCTCGAACAATTTTGTTTTTTGATCGCGCCATGGTTCGCCGATGACGGGCTGAAAGCACCACCGCCACGCGATGGAACCAGGGCACCAAATTGACAATCTCGCGAAGTGAGTCGCCTCGACTGCAGGCCACAAACGCCAATTGCTGGAAAATGTCATCGACCGATTGAGGTTCGCCTGTTCGAGCTCGAATGATTTGTTTGAGCCAAGATTCATGCGCAGTCAGAACCAGCGCCCATTCCTGCGTGGCGGCTCCCTGTTCCGTGTTGCTTGAATCAAAATTGGTCATGTTTTTGGAGTAATAGTTCCCAAGCGGCGACAAATCCCCCTAAAGATTGTCGCAAAAAAATCGGATCCGCGGATTTTCCAATCGGAGAACAATCACTTCAGAAATTCGTTTGGTCGGATTTTGGTACGCGCTGGGAATAAAACCGATTTTCTGCGGCTCTTGAATTGCAGACATCGACGACGGAATTAGTCGAGTAAATCTCGATTTTCATGTCATTGCGATGATCTCGATGTGAATTTTGAATTGTTTTTGAATTCTACTTTTTGAGGAGTGCTATCATGTCTCGTACCATTTTAAGTTTTCTCGCCCTGATCGGATTTTGTTGTTTATTGGTTGCCTGCAATGCCAACTCGACGGCACCAACCGAGCAAGTTGTCGATCCTGAAACACGGCCAGGTGCCAAAGAGGGGACGGGTCCGGCGCCCGTTGCAATTTGATCCGTTGCAATTTGATCCGTTGCAATTTGCCCCATTGCAATTTGCCCCATTGCAATTTGCCCCATTGCAATTTGCCCCCTTGCAATTTGACTCGATGCAATTTGACTCGATGCAATTTGACTCGATGCAATTTGACTCGATGCAATTTGACTCGATGCAATTTGACTCGATGCAATTTGACT
>JBGSMY010000059.1:0-22334 GCA_041739975.1 Pirellulaceae bacterium | reverse complement strand
CTTGTCCCAAATCTTCCGTCGTGAAAGTTCGTATTGCGTTAACTTCACCCCTGCCCGCAATTCCCGGCAACCGACCTATTGCGCCCCTATCCCGTCGTTCGTGATATTCGTATTTTTCTTGGTCAAGTCGTTTTGACGACTAAATTCCCGCCCGTGCCATTTTTAATTATCGTTCAAACGGCAAGCGGATTACAAAGCGCACAAAGCGTGGCAAGTCGCGCCAGAAATCCAAATTCCAACGACTGCCCACCGATCGATGGACGCCGCGAGCGGTCATTCGCCAAGTCCCACAGCTGCCTCGCTGTAAATTTCGCCCACCCGCTAACCGCTCGTTCTCACGCGCCTCGGGACAAGTCACATAACATCCCAATCGTGATGTATTCAAATGCTGGTAGTCGTGAATTTGGTGTATGGCCGATATGGCGGCCGTGGTGTTGATCACCGGAACATCAATCTCACGAGCATGATGGACCATCCAATTGTCCCAATTGCCGCGACCGACCGCAAAATCCGGGATCTCTCGATACATATCGCGAGAAAACAAAAAGTACTCCTTGCAAACAACCGGCGCCGCACAAGCCAACCGTTTGTGTTCCGCAAAAAACCGATTGGCTTCCTCCGGATCTGAAAACTCTATGTAACGCGAAACCCGCAAATCGTCTCGACGACCAAACGCTAAAAATCTTTCAAAACGCTCATCTACCCGCAATCGATCCACACATCGCAGTAAATCATCCCTCAAGATTACATCGCTATTGCAGTACATCAAATAAGGTGATCTAGCCCATTCATGCGCCCGGCGGAACGCATCGCTCAGTAGAGGCGTACCAAAACTATTCTTGCGGACCTCTGGACAATGGCGAATGTCCCGTTCTGCGGCAAACTCCGCTAATCCCGGCTCATCCCCCAATAAAATTACTTCCAACCAGGGGCGCAGTCGCAACCAACTTTCGATGGCATTGGTTTGAATTAAACGCGTTTGTGCCGTAGTAAATGGTTTGGGCAAAGCAAATAAAGTAATTCGGGGTGTGCCATCGCAAACCCGCGACGCAGCGACGACTTTACTAATTTTTCGATGCAAGAGGGCTGGACGATTCATATTCAGCTGCGGCCTCCCATAACGGCCAGCTTACGATATGAAATCGTACACTGTTTCGTCCAATGAACCGCTTGTCGTTGCCACCAACGCCCCACGCTAAAACTAAGTTTCTGCGGACGCCAATTCCGCCAAGCAGTTCGATCCAAGGCAGCAAAATACAACTCGCGGCCCGGATGAATCGATTCAAAAGTCCAAGGTTTGAACTCCGAGGTAAAATGAACAATCGCCGGTCGTTCAATCATTTCCAAATAAGATTCAACGGCGATTGGACTATTTCGAGTCGACGGGTACTCATAAATATGACTGCCCGAATTCCAACGCATCGGCAAGGCCCGCCAACGATCATGCATGACAACATTCAACGCATATTGGTCCCAACACCACACATGCTCACGGTTTTGCCGCAAACACTCAAGCAACGTTTCGCCCAATCGCTCTTGACGCCAGCGGTCTAAGTTCATGACCATCACGCCACTATTAAAATAATGGCGACGACCATCGATCCCCAGTTCGCGGTAATTTCGAATCGGCATCATGCTCGCCAGATAGGGGGCCGCATTGCGAAAATTCTCGCACCCTAATTTGGCATCCACAAAAGGACAAGCAATATCAGGTACCGCTAATACCGCTGCATTACCCAGCGACTCAGCCCACAAACCACACAAACTTTCCTGAACGATTAAATCCGAATCCAAGTAAACCACTCGATCCAAATCGGTCGGCAACCAACGATCCGCCAGCAACCGCAAATACGCGGTGTGTGAAATATGATGCGAAATTTGAAGATCCGCCACCAAATCAATCGGCGGCGAGATTCGCCTGATCTGAATGGGTAAGCCGTCGATAGATTGCTGTAACAAATCCCAACTGCGACTGGAAATGCCGTTGTCCAACAAGTAGACCTCAAGCGATCGCCCCACGCGCAACGACTCACCTGCGGTTCGCAGTGTCACCGCTAACGGCATCACGTAAGACTCATCCGCCGCACAGAGCACGACTGGATCGAGGCTAGCGCGGACGCTGGCGTTCATCGTTTTGTGGACAGCCTGTATCACCGTTAAAATTCTCTAAATTTTTCAATCCCAATGGGTTCGTCAGTTGACTTTAAATTTCATTCAACTTATGCCAACGCATTTCCCACTAACTTCCTGGTGAATTCGCCGCCGCTCGGTGCCGTTGCCACGAACTCCACCAATCCAACAATCGTTGTCGCCCGCGCACAATCGGGCCGGCGACCGGGTGACGATGGATTTGTTCAAAGATCTCATGCGCTTCGCCCAGTTCTAATTGTAATTGCGAAATCTGCGACTGCAGGTGTTTTATTTCTCGTCGCGAGTGCGCAAGTTGAGACTGCAATTCCAACAAATCGGCATTCCGAAACTCCGAAAACCTTGGAAATAACGCCGAATGGTCGAAACCCAGCGACTCGGAGCGTGGTTCCCGCAACAATTGTGCCGGAAATTCTAGTTTTGCGGATTTTGCCAGCGATTTCGCCGCACAACTTAACATCATTTGCACCAAATCTCGCAATCGATCGGTGGCCGGTTCGGCCATTAGTAATTGGTCGCGCAGTAATTCCTGTTGCCAATACCACTGCATTGGTTGTGGCGCGACCATTTGTTCGAAGACATTTGTAAATTGCCCGGCATGAGTCACGTTCCAAACGGCAGGCGACCACTGGGGTGCCGCGTGGTAATCAAGTAAAGCGGTGGGGCGACTGAGCAACATCGATTCCAACATCGTGGTCGACGGCGTTGTAATTACCGCGTCCGAATCGCGAATTTGAGCTGCTAGTTCGCACCCAGTCAAATCGCTTAACTGGTTGTCAATTTTCAATTGCGACGCGAGATCGGCGGTCAATCGCCAGCGAACTTGGATCTCGCGGCCGCCAACCACAGGTTTCCGGTCCAAAAATGACTTGAGGTCACTCAACGATCGTCGCGTTATTTGCTGTTGGTCGGCCGTGAATCCCGGACATTTGGCCGTGGCCACCAGCAATCGCCATGGCCCTTGTTCATTACGTGGCGAAGCCGTTTCGGCCAAACCATCAAGCCGTGGAATTCCAACAATTTCAATTTTTGGTTGATTGCCCCAACCGCTCAACACCCGCGCTTGTTGATATCCAATACAAGCCACTTTGTCGGCCAACACAGGACGCATCGTCCAAGGACAGGCAGGTTCGTCATCGCGATTTAACCACGCGTTTCGCCACTCAAGAATTCCATCGATCAAGTACAGGGTGGCTACTTGTCGTTTTTTCAAGTCCATAATCGCTTGGCGAAAACGATCAAAGTGTTCGCTGAAAAAAATTGCCAAGTCGCCCGGCTGTGCCACAGCAGCCACGTCGCTAGGCTCGATTTGTTCAACCGCTAAAACCCGCGCTAACGGCTGCTGGTGATGCGTTACTTCCGCCGCTGTTCCAACAAAAAAGATTCGAGGCGGCATGGCTAATTCTCAGGGGAAACTGCCGCAGCGAACGCGGCTTAGTCTAACGAATGCAATAACATTATTCGGTCGGGTTAGCCGCACTGGGTCATTTGGCGGAGTCTAGTCCTCGATGGTTACAGGCTCACCATCTTTTCGCGAACACAATCGTCGCAATACGTTTTCATCCGTAGTCACGGGTAGACTACGAATTGAACTGTCGCCAAAGGCGAAATTCGAAACGCCGGGATGCCAACTGCCAAACAAGGGCGCATCGCCCGGTTGGTAAGGTGGACTTTTTTGTGGCGAAATGGGTAGGCCAATACCACCAAGTCGCGTAAATGTTGCCGGCTCATCACCGTTGTAAATACAACCATCGCCATTGCCCTCGGGCAATCCCATTTGACTGCCTGCCACCGCTTTTTCGCCCAAGAAAATCGTATTCGAAAGTCCATCGGAAATATCGACCAGCCGGTAACGGCCGCGTTCACCATGCACCAATTGGCCCAGTCCATTCACGGGGTTATCCGTTGCGTAGCCGGCACTAAACACACCATCGACATCGATCGTGAATTTGGCCCACTCATGATTATTGAGATAAAGACTCGTACCTCCATTGCCGACATAATCACCCACGCTGCCGATGATGACACCGTTGCGTTCGAATTGGCTAAGCGCACCTGGCGAACGCCGGGACGAACAAAACATTACCGGGATACCAAACTTCATGGTTTCCGGATCTTGGTCCGCGTAGGGACGTCGGATATCCAAGCGATCATAAAACGCCTGCGCTTCCATAAATGGCGCGACATATACCGGCCAAGTCAAAAATCCATCTGCCGGACGAGAGGGCGGGATTTTTTGTCGGG
The DNA here is from genome assembly GCA_041739975.1 of Pirellulaceae bacterium. Taxonomy (GTDB): domain Bacteria; phylum Planctomycetota; class Planctomycetia; order Pirellulales; family Pirellulaceae; genus BJ22. Next base: position 17,942 of record JBGSMY010000059.1, on the reverse strand, counting down.
TCTCGTGGTATTGCGTGACTGCAATCGAAAGTTGCCTTAGGTTATTAAGGCAAGTGGTTCTTCGGCCCGCTTCACGAACCATTTGCACGGCAGGCATCAACATGCCTACGAGTACTCCAATGATGGCAATCACCACCAACAGTACGATCAAAGTGAAACCGAGATTGTTGCGGAGGTTTGCGGCGTTTCGGCGTTTTCGCATAGATTTTGATTTCTCCCACCAGTGCATCTACGTTTCTGAGACACTCTGGTTCGATCGTTGGGACTCCAAAGCAATCTTGGACAATACATCGTTGAAAAGACGACTTCCCAGTCGCATTGATCGGCTTCGTCGCTGAAGACGCTCCTCGGTTTTCATCGCTGAATCGGATAAACCAGGCAAACTGGTCCAGTCCTAACGATTAGCCCGGATAACATAAAAGATAGTTGATCACCCTCCAAAAGGCAAGAATTGACGGTATTCGGCGAAACCGCTCAGTCCAAGATTATTGCCGTTGCTCCTAGGCAGCGAGGCAATCGCCGGCCGGCCGAACCAATTGCCGATTGTTCGGGTTTTTCCGATTTTTTGGCCAGTTTTTGGTTCTTAACTTTGTTTTCAGTTCGACGACAATGTGGTAACCGTTGAGATTCCCAGATTGAGTCCCGGCAGTCCCAAGGGCACGCCGGGCGATGGAACTGGGCTAAGACTTGGGCTGGGACTTGGGCTGGGACTTGGACTGGGACTTGAGCTCGGACTTTGACCCGGGGCAAATACCGGTCCCGAGGCGACAATTCGTTTACTCAATTCCGAGGCCGCCATCGGTTTGGCAAATAAATAACCTTGTCCCAATTCGCATTCCAAGCATTTCAACGATTCCCATTGGCTGGCAGTCTCGATGCCTTCGGCCACCATTTGCAGTTTCATCAGCGCTGCCATCCGAATCACCGCGATTGCCACACCGACACTATCGCCGCCACAATCAATTTTTTGTACGAATGACCGATCGATTTTAAGCGTTGAAATTGGCAGTTCATGCAAACACGCCAACGACGAATGGCCGGTGCCAAAATCGTCGATGGCAATACTAACCCCCATTTGCCGCAACTCAGTCAAAACGGCAAACGCTTTTTTCAAGTCAGTCATCACGAGGCTTTCCGTAACCTCTAGCTCTAGTTTGGTTGCCGGCAATTGATATTGATGCAACAACCGTGAAACGGTTTGAGCAATGTTACCCATCATCAGTTGTTTGCGCGACAGGTTTACACTGACCTTGGCTGGACAATCATGTCCTAGGGTTTCTCGCCATTCCACCATTTGACGACAAGCTTCTTCGAGAATCCATTCGCCGAGAGCAACGATGGAGCCGTTTTCTTCGGCGATGGGAATAAACTCAATCGGCGGAATCATTCCGAAATCTGGGTGGCGCCAGCGAACCAACGCTTCGACGCCCAGCAAATATCCGTCGCTCAAACGGATGATGGGTTGATAGACCAGACAGAATTGTTGACTGCGAACGGCGGCGCCGATCTCGCTCTCAATTCGGATTTTGTTTTCAACTTTTTGCCGCATGGCCGCATCAAAAACAAACAATCGATTGCGACCGCCAGCTTTGGCCTGATACATGGCGGCATCGGCATCACGCAACATTTCTTGCGCCGATCCGTAACTTCGATCGCTGGTCACAATTCCTATACTAGCGCTGGAACTTACCTCACGTCCGGCCAACAAATAGGGGTCGCTGAGAATTTTTAGAAGGCGTTGACCGACAACCACCGCGTCCTCGGGTTTTGCGATAGCATCTAACAGAATCACAAATTCATCGCCACCCAACCGAGCGGCCAGTGGCGAATCGGCACCTCGACTGACCATGTCGGTGGCCCGCAGTGTCTTCTGCATTCGTTCAGCAATTTCTTGTAGGAACAGATCGCCCACCTCGTGCCCCAGACTATCGTTAATGCTTTTGAATCGATCAAAATCCAAATACAGAACGGCAAAATGGTAGTTATCAACGCGACGCGCCCGATGAATGGCCCGCTGGATGCTGTTTTGTAGAAACGTTCGGTTGGGCAACGCCGTCAAGCCGTCATGTAATGCCAAACGTTCGAGTTCCGCGACCATCCGTCGATTTTCAATAACGTTGCGGACGCGAGCGCGAAGTTCCGCAGCACAAAATGGCTTGCGAACATAATCGGCCGCACCCGCTTCAAAAGATTCCGTCAACAGCGTGTGTTGATCGTTGCCCGTAACAATTACGACAGGAATTTGACGAAGCGCCGCGTCGTTTTTGAATAGTTTTAGAACTTCCAAACCATTGGTGTCAGGCATTTGATAATCGAGCAACACCAAATCAGGCTTGTTTTCGGCCGCCATTTGCAGGCCTATTTCGCCCCGCAAGGCGGATGACAACTGCACATTAATTTGGCGCAATTGTAGCGCGACCAATGAATGAATATCTTGATCATCATCGATCAACAGCACACGACTGGGTTGTGCGATGTTCGGTCGATTCATGAACGGGCTCCACAAGTCAAATTGTTAGTTGATGAGATTGTTCCGGCGGATCGACCGCGGAGTGCTTGTTGGCACAGGTTGACGAGTTCTTTGACAGCGGTTGCGATAGAGGCAGGATCATCGTTATTGCGAGCCTTTAGCTCAACACATTTCGCTGCATGTGAGATTGTGGGATAGCCATAGCCACCGCAAGAACCTTTCATTTGATGCGCTAAAACGGCCAGTTCGTCAAATCGTTGTTGGCTGCAAAACTCAGCCATCAATTGAATTTTTTGGGTGAAGCTATCCAGAAAAGCATTGATTAATTCGAGCATATCCGGGTCATTGGCAAGGTCACTGCGAAGTACGGGTTCCGCGGGTTTTTCAAAAGCGTTGCGCATCGAAGCGGCTGTCGAAGTCGGTGTCGAAGTTCGCGGATTAGTAGCGGATGGTACAAATTGGCCGCAAGTATCGATCAATTTCACCTTGTCGATGGGCTTGGACAGATATTGATCGCAACCCGCGTCAATACATTTTTGCGCATCGCCGCTCATCGCATGTGCGGTGAGCGCCAAGATTGGCAATTTCCAACCTCGTTTGCGCAACTCGCCAGCCAGCGTGTAGCCGTCCATTTCGGGCATTTGCATGTCGGTCAAAACCAGGTCGACTGCTGGAGGAATTTGCAGTGAACCATGCAACGTTCCGTTGACCGTCAATAACTCAAGCGCTGCTCGGCCGTTGTCGGCAATTAATACATCGGCACCAGCTTTTCGCAGATGAAACGAAATCAATCGCTGATTGTCAGGTCCATCTTCCGCCAACAAGATTCGCAGACCTTGTAATGAAGTGGAAGTGGTACGTGCGGGCAGATTAGCTTTGGCCGCAGCGGGTGTCGTCGGTTCGAGTTGACTAATCATGCGTGCGCCCGGGATCACCGTTACACCGATGGTCAATGAGAAGACACTGCCTACGCCTACTTCGCTGTCGACATTCAAGTCGCCACCGAGAATTTCCGCCAAGCGTTTGCTGATACGCAATCCCAATCCAGTGCCGCCGAAGCGCCGCGTGGTCGAGGTATCTGCCTGCTCGAATGCGCCGAATAGACGACCAAGTTGTTCGGTCGTCATGCCGATTCCGGAATCGCGGACATCGATATGAATCTTGGCCTCGCCGTTGGCGAATTCTCCCATTCGCAGATGCAACGAGACGCTGCCTGTCTCGGTAAATTTGATGGCATTGCCAATCAAATTCACTAGGATCTGTTTGAGCCGTACGGGGTCGGATTCGACCATCGCGGGGACTTTGGACTCGAGCGCCATTTTCAGCTGTATTCCTTTGGCGCGAGATTTGACTTGCATCAAACCCAAGACATCGTGCAGCAATTGCAACAGGTTCGTCGGGACTTTTTCGACCGTCATCTTACCGGCTTCGATTTTTGACAAGTCGAGAATGTCGTTGATGATCGTCAACAGGTGTTCGCCATTGCGTTTGATGGTATCGACCGCTTCCAATCGCTGTTTGGTGGTCAGCGTTTTTTCGCTTTCCTCGGCCAACAGATCGGTAAAGCCCAAAATGGCTGTCATCGGAGTGCGAATTTCGTGACTCATATTTGCCAAGAATTCACTTTTTGCGACGCTGGCTAATTCCGCCTCTTGAGCCATGCGATTGGCGCGGTTGGTAGCGACTTCCAATTCGCGATTAGTTTTGATCAGCATTTCTTCGGCGCGTTTGTAGTCGTTGACGTCAGCGTGGGTACCGTACATCATCAAAGCTCGTCCGTCATCGGTCCAACTAACGACACGTCCGCGATCGTGAACCCAAATCCAATCGCCCTCTTTGTGTTTCATTCGCAATTGGCAATCGTAGAACGGCAGTTGTCCAGCAAAATGTCTGGCTAGGATTTCGCTCGAGCGGCGAATATCGTCCGGATGAATCAGACGTTCCCAGGTCTTGATACTGGTGGGCAAAAGTTCTTGAGTTGTATATCCTACGATCTCGGCCCAACGGTCGTTAAAGACCATTTCACCCGTTTGTACGTTCCATTCCCATGTACCGATATTGGTCCCATCGATGGCACTGGCCAGCCGTTGACGTTCGTCCTGCAGATATTCTTCGGCCCGTTTGCGATCCGTGATATCAAAGATCGCGCCATCGATGAATTCGGGTAAGGCATCGAGTTGGTTGCGGCTAAAAGTTTGGCCCCGTTCGCGGACCCAACGAATGGTTCCGTCGACATGTCGAATTCGGTACTCAATAGTAAACGGCAATCGGCGGGCCACGGCATCGTCAATGGCATCGATTACGGCACGACGATCTTCGTCGATGATCCATGATTCCAAGCGACGACTGGGGTCTTCCAACAATTCCGCCGCGGTAATGCCGGTCAACTCGAATACGGCGTCGCTGATAAAAATTAACTCGCGACTGGCATCTGCTTGCCGACGGTAGGTTGCTCCCGGAATATTATTGACCAACGATCGAAATCGATTTTCACTCTCCAGCAGCGCACGTTGCGCATGTTCTTGTTGTGACTGAATCGCATCCAAGTCATCGAGCATCCGATCGAATTCACTCCCGAGGTTACCGATCTCATCGCGTTGCGACGGACGGACTCGAGCTTGGTCGTCGCCCTTGACCCGCGCGGTGATCACCCGTGAAATTCGCGATACGGGGTTAAGAACAAATGCAATCAGCAACCCATAAGCGCCTAGGGTCACCAGAACAATGGACGTCAATAAACTAAAAAAGGTACGTTCGCTGGTGTGCTTGATCGATTGTTTGAATGAAGCGGCATCCAACATTACCGTTGCCACGCCCGTAGTAACCTTGCCTTCGCGAGCACCGATTGGAGTCTTCAAAGGCGCCGCGTAGAGATATTTGCCATTGCCCTCAGAATAGTAGAGGCCAATTGGCTGGTGGCCGGCCATCACTTGTGCCAGTGCATCGCCGATTTCAGGATCCATCGTCAACTTAGCGTATTCTTTGCCCAGCCATTCTTTTTCAGTAGACGAGATTACAAATTGCGATCGATCGGCGACCACAAAAATATCGAGCACTCCGGCATCTGCTTGGCGACCGTTGACAAATTTTTGCAAGATACTAGGACTGCTGGTCAGGCGTGCCACATCGGCGATTGATTCGGCTATCGATTTGCCGAGATTCGAAAGTTCACGGTCAAGTTGTTGATGTTCTACATTGCGCAGCGAAGCGGTACCCCAGAACGCAATGACTCCGGCGACGAGCACCAAAGGCAAAACAAATTTTGCCCCGAGCGCGCAAGGAATCGCGACTTTTCGTTTGATTCGTTTCGCTTCCATGTTTCGCATTTGCGATTTCTAAATGGCAACCTGAACACAGCCCTTAGGCCATGCCCGTTATAATGACGCAAAACTTGAGCTAATCCCCGAAGCTGTTTGAAGTATTGGTCGTATTCGGGGGTGAGTAAAGTAATGCGTTAAGATTCACCCGGAAAGCGTTCCATGCCATGCTGTCGCAATCTCATCGACACATAAAAACGTCAAGTTCGTCGCAATCGCAATAATTGATTCAAATCGTCTTCGCCAGATTGCCAGCGCCGCGAGAAGTTAAGGTAGTGACATTTTTGGTCAGTTTATTGACCAATAACCGAATCGGGAGCAAACGTATCATTATGGGTCAAACGATAGCCCCTCAGAAAATCGGTGATCGCCATTGGCTTCTTACCAACCGGTTGAACCTCTAAGAGCCGTAAACCGCCTGATCCCGTTTGGATAACCAAGCGGTCCGGTGACAATATGGCAATTTGTCCTGGCTTTAACTCTGGGTCGTCTCCTGCGACAACTTCTGTTTTGCGAATTATGACCCGCAGATTGGTGTCGTCCCCGCGCAACAGCTCGCCCCAGGTACCGGGCCAAGGATCAAATGCGCGTACTTGATTGTGAAGCTGTCGAGCCGTCCGGGACCAACGAAGAGCACCATCGGTTTTTTTTAATCGACGGGCTCTCGTCACGAGGTTGGGGTCCTGAGCAGTCCCCAGTGGCGAAACGCCATCCCAAGCTTCCAGGGCTTCGATAGCATGTTGGACAGCTGCAACGCCCAGAATGGCTAGAGCTGGTTCCAGCGTGGCAGTTGTGTCATCAGGTTGGATGGCCACATCATGTTGGACCAGAATTGGCCCGCCATCCAGACGACTACTCATGTGAATTACAGACACGCCGGTTCGTTTTTCGCCGCGATAAATGGCCCAATGAATTGGCGCCGAACCACGGTATCGCGGCAACAACGAGGCATGTAAATTGATGCCACCCAGCCTGGTCGTCTGCAAACATTCGTCGGACAAGATCTGACCGTAATCACAGACAACGAGCAAATCCGCAGCATAGGCCAATAGCTGGTTTCGAGCCTCTGCGGAATTGATATCGGCAAATTCGTGAATTGGCAGACCCGCTGACTCACCCACTTCGCGCATCGGATTGGCCGATGATTTGCGACGCTGGCCCGCATCGGCAATCGGTCGCGTTACTAATGCAAGTACCTGATGATTCGATTGCAAAAGCCATTGAAATGTTGGAACCGCAAAGGGCCCCGTGCCACAAACCACAATCCTCATCATCCGTACAACAACTCCCAATCGCGCCATTGTTGTTCGATCTGTTGGTCATTGGCAATTAATTGAGCCGCGCGATGGGCTGCAAACTCATTTTCAAATTCGTATAACTCACCATCGCAACTGCGTCTTTCCACATCGCTCAGCCGATCGACAAACAAAGTTCCGGTCAAATGATCGTATTCGTGCTGAACAATTCGCGCTAGATGTCCCGAAATTGTTTCCTCGATGGCTTTGCCAGACAAATCGTAGGCGGCGACGTGTATTTGCTCGGGTCGTGCGACTTGAGCATACAGCCCAGGAATACTCAGACAGCCCTCTTCGCCCACCGAACGCCCCTTGGGGTTGCTCAACACCGGGTTAATAAAGACCCGTTCCTCACCTTCACCCGCTTTGCCAGCCGGATTAATCACAAAAAATTGCAACGGAATATCAACTTGGTTGGCAGCCAATCCCACACCTTTCTCACGATACATTAATTCAAACATGGTCGCGATAATCTTTTTGAGATTCGCGTCCACCCGTTTTACTGGCTTAGCCTTCCGCCTCAGTGTGGGATGCGGGTAGTGAATGACCTTCAACTCAATTGCTCCTCATAGTTTTCATTGATTGCATCGCCATATATCCTCAGTTATAGAGGAACTTATCCTCAGCTCGTTGCCTTTATTTGTCAGTTTCGCCCTTGCTTTACGCAGATTTGGACACCCAAAGGCCCATTTGCTAGCATCGCGGCGGCGGTTCACTTTGGAATTAAATTGAGGTTTACCCCAACGACTATGATACTAGAGGTCGATATCCAACAAATAAATTTTTCGTTCAGTTCCGATCAGCCTCCTGAATTCAGTATTTCAATGAATTCAGTATTTCAAGGTGTTCCGTATTTCAATGTGTTCTGTAAATCTAACTGCAGCCTGTGGGACACGAGGAACACTGTATTGCGAATCAAATCCAATAATCGGCCAGCGCTTACAATGTCGATTTACCGATAATCGATATTACGGGTGTCGACCATCATTGATCGATGGCGTCGCGACAGCGATCCCCGCGAAATGCTTGCAAACCATAATCAAATCTTATCATAGCGAACAAATGCAAATTGACATGGCCTATAGAAAACATTTTGCAGATTTTTTTTCCAGCGGATGAACAAGCCCGATTGACATCCGACGAGCGGTGCACTGTTTTGAACAACGACCAATTTTTGCGTTAGATATGACATGTCTGGCGTTGGAACAAATCAACACAAGAATTCAATAGGGCTGTTTGGTTTTTTGTCAAATTTTTCACGATTGGAAATTTTTCCTGCGAGATTAGTTGACATCCCTGTGGTTGCCTCCACAATGAGCGACACTGAATCCATCCAAAAGAATCGAATTGGTAAATCCTCGTTTTAGTGGTCCTCGTTTCAATGGTATTGAAAAGGTTGATGATCGGCGCAGGATGATCGGCGCAGGTCGATTGTCGATAAAGTTCGACGGTCGTTAGCGGCGGAATAAAACGGGGCAGGGTAAATTCAAAGGTTGGGGATTCGACATAATAAAAAAATGCAGCCGAGTATGTTCTGGGTTGTCAATTGAAAAACAAGCAATTGACAATTCAGAGTTTCAATAGAGAGTTAATGCCGTCAACGAAAACGATCCGATTGGAGATGTTTTCAAGTATTGATGAAAAAACGAGTTGCTCATTAAAATGACCGATTCGATTGCTAGTTTCTTTATCTTCGGCCCGATGTCGACCAATCTCCAGATTTCACTTGAACTTTAAATTCCAGTTGATTGTATGGTTAGGATCTAGCAGGTTGAAAAACCAAAGTTTTGGCAAAGTTTGGAGCAAGTAAATGGGAGTGACCGCGCGGGATTGCGGTCGGGTAAGGGATTGCCAATAGAGGGATCGCGGGCGACTGGGAAGCGGTCGTTTCAGAAGACGGTATGGATAACAAGTAATGGAGGACGGCAGGGACGCAGTTCAAGTTTTGGGGTGGCGGCGACTGAGGGATTCGACAGTCGGCGGTCAAATGATCGTGGATGGGATGCCTCCCCCGTTTTTTTGAGCATACTGAAAAGCCTGAACAGGGAGTTGTGTTTTCCGCGGAGGGAACCGCATTTATTATGGAGGACCAGGCCGCAGTTGATCCAGGATGCCTTCAACTCTAGGTATGAAGACTTTTATTTTCTGATTTTGGCAAGGATTCGAGCCAGTTCGGAATAAGGCGGCGTTCGGCAGGAGGCTGACGCCGTTTTTTCGTTTTGCCATAAAATATTTTTCAGCTCGATTCCAATTGGTGTCCAACCCTACCGCATATGACTCAGTGCATCATTGGCTTTGGAGCGAATCTGGGTACGCCCTCAACGACTCTTCAAATGGTCCTGCAAAAGCTCAAGCCCGCATGGGATGTTCGGGCGGTAAGTCAGTTGTTGGAGACTATACCAATTGGTGGTCCTGCCGATCAATCGCCTTATCGCAATGCGGCGATTTTGGCGAATACGAATTTATCGATCACGGAAGCGTTATCCGATCTGTTGCGAATTGAAGCCGAACTGGGACGAGTTCGTCGCGAACGGTGGGGGCCGCGTTTGGTCGATTTGGACCTGTTGTTATTCGGTGCGACCATCGAAATGAACGAGCGGTTGATGGTCCCCCATCCACGCCTTTTGGCTCGACGTTTTGCCTGGCAAGGAGCGGTTGAAATTGCGCCCGATTTTGTACACCCATTTTGCCAACAGACGCTTGGCATTTTGTGGCAGCACATCTTGCGACATCCACCGCGTTTATTGGTGGTTGTGGAACCGGCGATCAAGCCATTTTTTATGACTTTAGATCTCACTTATAGCTGGTTGGAAACCGGCTCAACCATGGCACCGTTCGTTTTAGCCGACACCGACAATTCGGGTTGGCAGGTTTTTGCCACCGTTGATTTGGGAATCGCCCGGTTGATGGCCACGCAAATGCGAGCGACCGTGGCGTTGGCTCCAGTCGATGCCGATGGCCAGTTCTTTTGGCAGAACCTGATTCCATGGCCAGTGCCCTTGGTTCGATTGTTCGAAACGTGCGATCCGGAACAATTGACGCACGAATTAACTGCGGTACAACATGGATTGTCCGGGTGACTCGACAGGCCCAGTCATTCTCGGGTAACATTGTGCCGGACTCAAGTCAACCGAGAACGCAACCAACGGGCGAGGGGCGACCGCATGAGAATTCTGATTGCCAGTAGCGAAGTTGAACCGTTTGCCAAAACGGGCGGCTTGGCTGATGTCTGCGGCGCCCTGCCGGGCGAATTGGCGAAACTTGGCCATCAGGTAATCGTTTTTTTGCCCGCCTATCGCTGTGTATCCCACGCCGGGATCCGCTTAGAACCTGCAAACATTGAATTTTCAGTACCTGTGGGGTCGCGTTGGATGACCGCCCGATTGCTGACCACTTATCTACCTGGAACCAGTGTTCCAATTTATTTTGTCGATCAGCCCGAGTATTTTGATCGGGAACAACTCTACAGCGAAAACAACTCCGATTACGAAGACAACGCAGCACGATTTATATTTTTTTGCCGAGCGGTTTTGGAGGCCACCCGCCAGCTGGATTGGGAACCCGACATCATTCATTGCAATGATTGGCAAACGGGACTAATCCCGGCTTTGTTGCGTCTTGAGTATGCACCAGCCGGTCGACTGCAGAATACCGCCAGCTTAATCACAATCCACAATATGGCTTATCAAGGTCGTTTCTGGCATTGGGATATGCTCCTAACGGGATTGGACTGGCAATATTTCAATTGGCGGCAAATGGAGTTCTATGGGCAACTCAACCTATTGAAAACGGGGATTGTATTTGCCGATATGATCAATACCGTCAGTCCGACATATGCCCTTGAAATTCAAACATCCGAGCAAGGCTGCGGTTTGGAAGGCGCTTTACATTCCAGGCGCAGCGAATTGCATGGGATCCTGAACGGCATCGATACGCGGCAATGGAATCCTGAAACCGATCGTCATTTGGCCCAACAGTACAATGTGGATTCCTGGCAATCAGGAAAGGCCGCTTGTAAACAAGCTTTGCAACAAGCTTGTGGCTTGGAAGTTGCGCCGCAAAAGCCATTGATCGGCATTGTCGGTCGGCTGGCTTCGCAAAAAGGTTGGTCGTTGATTTTGCCGACCATGCGGCAATGGTTATCAACCATTGATGTTCAATGGGTGATTTTGGGTACAGGTCAAAGCGAATATGAGAATGCGTTGCGACAGCTCAACCGCACTTTTCCTGGAAGGGTATCGGCCAATCTGCAATTTTCCGATGCGTTGGCACATCAAATCGAAGCCGGGTCAGATATTTTTCTGATGCCCAGCCAATACGAGCCATGTGGACTCAACCAAATGTACAGCATGGCTTATGGGACCATTCCGGTTGTCCGTCGGACTGGCGGACTGGCCGACACCGTAATTGATGCTTCCGCGGAAAACATGAGTGCGGGGCGTGCGACTGGATTTACGTTTGAAGGTTTTGCGCAACATCAAATGGAACATGCGTTAGCGCGCGCCGTTCACTTGCATCAAAAATATCCTCATGATTGGCAAACATTGGTCACCCGCGGCATGACTCAAGATTGGTCTTGGCAAGCCAGTGCGCGAAAATATGTTGAATTGTATGAACGGGCCGCGGTACTGCAGGTTAGTCATCGTCAGCATCAAGCCCTTTGAGGAAAACGCCTACGATGTCTGACTTGCGATATGACCCGTTATTTGATCAATGGATTGTCGTGGCGGAAAACCGCCGTGATCGTCCGATTGAATTTGTGCCTTTAGAGCAGATTCGCAAGTCGTTGATTTGTCCATTCTGTGGGGGTAATGAAGAGGAAACTCCTCCTGCGATCCTGGCGCTCGATGAATTTGGGTCCGAACTGCCGGCACCCTTGGGACCGGAATGGATGACCCGAGTCATCCCTAACAAATACCCAACGTTTTCTTGCTCCGCATTGGCTTCAACCGTCGATTTGGCCCCCTACCAGCATGCGACTGGCGTCGGCGCCCAAGAACTATTGATTCCGACGCCTCGGCACATTGTCAGCCTCAGTGAATTATTAGACTTCGAATTACGAGTGGCATTGCAAGCTGCGCAAATGCGGATTACCGCCCTGCAACAAACTCAGGGCATTGCCCATGCCACGCTTTTTTTAAATTGCCGATTTGAAGCGGGAGCGTCCGTGGAACACGTCCATTGGCAATTGATCGGCTCTCCACTGGCTAGTCCATTTTTGCGAGGTCGTAGTGAACGGTTTCGACAGCACCAAATAACTACCGGCCGATCGCTACTGCGCGACTTAGTAATTCAAGAAGAGCGCGCGGCGATGCGCATCGTCAACCGCACCGCTCAATGGACGGCCTTTTGCCCGTTTGCCAGCCGAACCGCTTTTCAAATGTGCATCGCTCCGCACAGTGATTCGGGTTCGTTTAGCGAAGTCTCTGCGGCGGGCTTGCAACAACTTGTCGAGCTCATGCAGTCTTATGTGACCCGACTTGAATCACTGTTTGGTCAACCTGGCTATAATGTGATATTGCATCAGTTGCCGTTTGCCGATCACCAACGAGATGCTTGGTGGATCGAGCTGTTTCCAAGGCTCTCTAAAAATGCAGGGTTTGAATTTGGCACAGACATTTGGATCAATCCGGTCGCTCCAGAAATGGCTGCCCGGCGGTTGCGTTAGGTCGACCGCGGCGCTTCGCGCTGCACCGTTGGCGATGTGCGATACTTTTTTTCTTTGGTTTAGTCGGCGGGGCTAAATCGTTACGACTAGTTCTCGACATCCAAAACACTATTAATCTCTGGATGAACCGATGTATAACCATCGAAACGATTCGTTGCGTTGGTGGCAATGGACGGCTTGTGGAACAATCGTTTGCTGGATGATTTTGATTTGTGGTTTGTCCGCACAATCGCCGCCGGATTTCCCGCAACTCAAATTGGTCGAACACCGCAGTATCTGGGAAACGGCGCCCCACAATGCTTTTACGGACTTGATTCGATTTCAAGATCAATGGTGGGTCGCGTTTCGAGAAGGCAAATCGCATGTTTCTCCCGACGGCGCTCTGCGTATTATTACTTCGGTCGATGGGGAGGACTGGGTTTCCGCCGCGCTGATCACTTCACCAACTGCCGATTTGCGCGACGCCAAATTGAGCCTAACACCCGATGGAAAATTGATGCTCAGTGGAGCGGCTGCCTTTCACAAGCCAACCGATCGAACCCATCAGAGTTTGGCCTGGTTCTCCGAAAATGGAAATGAATGGACGGAAGCGATCGAGATTGGCTTGCCAAACGATTGGTTGTGGCGGACCGTTTGGCACCAGGGTTGGGCCTACAACTTTGGTTATGCATGTGGCAAACAGCGCGGCGTCCGTTTATATCGAAGTCGCGATGGTCGGGATTTTCAATTGTGGCAAGCGGACCTGGCGATCGAAGGATACCCCAATGAGACAGCCGTTGTGTTTGCGGACGACCAAGCGTTCTGTTTATTGCGGCGCGATGATCAACCTGACTCGGCGATGTGGGGGAGATCCTCAGCACCCTTTCGCAACTGGCAATGGCGCGAGGTGGGTGTGAAAATGGGTGGCCCACAAATGATCGCTTTGCCAAATGGAAATCTTTTAGCCGCTGTCCGAATTTATTCCCCACAACCACAAACCGTATTAGGGTGGATCGAACCCTTAACAGGCAAATGGCACGAAGCGCTGCGACTGCCTTCGGGTGGCGACACGAGCTATGCCGGACTGGATTGGCATGATAACCAATTGTATGTCAGCTACTATTCGTCTCACGAGTCTAAAAGCAAAATTTACTGGGCTGTTGTTGCCGTCGAAGCGTCTGAATCCGCAACTGTAGCTGAGCAACTTGGCTCCGTCGTGCCTTTAGAACGAGCTCATGCGCACAACGACTATTACCATGAACGTCCGTTACTTGATGCTCTCGATTGCGGATTTACTAGCATTGAGGCCGACGTTTTCTTGGTTGAGAATCAATTATTAGTGGGTCACTCGCAGGCAGTGCTTAGGCCCGAACGGACTTTGGAGTCGCTGTATTTGCAACCGTTGCTCGATCGCTGGCGACACAATCAAAAACACTGGTTTGACGCTAATTCCGATTGTCAATTGTGGCTTCATATTGATATTAAATCTGACGCGCGGCAGACCTTTGCAAGGATTCTGGAGAAATTAGAACCTTTTGCTGAATTATTGGTTCGCGATCCGGAAAGCCCTAACAAATCGCCACCGCTGCGGATCGTAATTAGCGGCAATCGGGACTACCAACAAATTGCCGACCACAATTTAGGCTGGACTCGGATTGATGGGCGAATGACGACCGACTTAGAATCCGAATTGTCAGTAGACGTGATGCCCGTTTTGAGTGATGCCTGGCACACTCATTTTCAGTGGCGCGGTAATGGCCCGATGCCCAGCGATCAATACCAGCGTTTGCGAGAACTGGTCGCGGCATCGCACGCTCGCGGACGAAAGGTCCGATTTTGGGCGACGCCGGAACGTCCCGAGATGTGGCGTGTTCTGCGGGAGGTGGGAGTTGACTTCATTAACACCGACAAGTTAACCGAACTGCGTGAATTCTTGACCGCCCCCGATGAACAGAAGTGAAAACTGAGATAAACTACGCGTCGATCTAACCCTTTATTTTCAAGTTAGTCCAATTATTAGTATGGCAAATACACCATTGACCGACGGGGCACGTTTCGCTCAATATCCAGATGCCCGTGGACGATTCGGAATTTTTGGCGGCCGCTACGTCCCCGAAACACTGATGACCGCCCTCAATCAATTATTGAACCAATACAATGCAGCCATTGCGGATCCACAGTTTCAATGGGAACTCGATCAGTTACTGCAAAACTTTGTTGGTCGTCCATCCCCGCTCTATTTTGCTAAACGGTTGACCAAACATTGTGGCGGCGCTGAATTATGGTTTAAGCGAGAAGATCTGAATCATACTGGAGCGCATAAGATCAACAATACGTTGGGTCAAACGCTGTTGGCGCTGAGAATGGGCAAGCGGCGAATTATCGCCGAGACCGGTGCGGGTCAGCATGGCGTCGCAACGGCCACAGCTTGTGCCCATTTTGGCTTGCCATGTGTTGTTTATATGGGGGCTGAGGATGTCCGTCGGCAGCAACCCAACGTGCGGACCATGAAATTGATGGGCGCCGAAGTTCGGGCAGTGGAATCCGGCTCACGGACACTGCGAGACGCCATCAACGAAGCGATGCGAGATTGGATGGGCAGTGTGCATGACACGCATTACATTATTGGCTCGGTGGTCGGTCCCCATCCATTTCCTCGCATGGTGCGCGACTTTCAATCAGTGATTGGCCGCGAAACATTAGCACAATGTCGTTCTCGTTGGTCGGCGTTGCCCGATTTAGTTGTCGCCTGCGTAGGTGGCGGCAGCAATGCGGCCGGTATGTTCTATCCGTTTGTGGCCGAGACAGATGTGCCTTTATTGGGTGTCGAAGCTGGCGGGCGAGGAACAACGGCTGGCGAACACGCGGCCAGTTTAAGTTTCGGCAATCCCGGGATTCTGCACGGCAGTTTGAGTTACGTTTTACAGGATGCCGACGGCCAAACTTCGGATGTGCATTCGGCCTCTGCTGGCCTTGACTATCCCGCCGTTGGACCCGAACACAGTTTTTGGAAAGACGCTAACCGTGTGAACTATGTGGCTTGTAGCGACGACCGTGCGCTGGACGCCTTTCAAACCATGGCCCAGCTCGAAGGAATCTTGCCTGCACTTGAAACATCTCATGCCATTGCCATGGCCATGGACGAAGCAAAATCGCGACCGGCTTCGCAAAAAATTGTCGTATGTTTGTCAGGTCGCGGCGAGAAAGATGCTGCAGAAATAGAAAGATTGTTACAACGCACATGAATTTGATCGATCAATTATTTCAAAGATTAAAGCAGACCGGCAAAAAGGCGCTGATGCCGTTCTTAACGGCGGGCGATCCCAATTTGGATTTGACCGAAACGTTATTAGATTGTTTTGCCCAACAAGGTTGCGACCTGTGCGAACTTGGGTTTCCCTATAGTGACCCCATCGCTGACGGTCCAACGATTCAAGCGTCATTCACGCGAGCCTTAGCCGCCGGCGTTCGCGCCGATCAAATATTCCAACATGTCAATAATTGGACAACCAGTACAACAACGTCGGCAAATTCCCAGCGCATGCCGTTGGTCGCTATGCTCAGTTATGCCATCGTATTTCGCAAAGGTGTCTTGCAATTTGTCGAACAAGCGGCCCAAGCGGGATTCTCTGGCTTGATCGTCCCTGATTTGCCTGCCGAAGAGTGTCAAGAGTTATTCGCCGCCTGCCGCGACCGTCATCTATCGCTGATTCAGTTGATTACTCCAACTACTGATCGTCAACGTGTCCCGGAAATCTTGGCTCGTGCCTCGGGTTTTATCTACTATGTATCCGTGGCTGGTGTCACAGGCACACGCAGCGAACTGCCTCATGATTTGGTCGACAATTTAACTTGGTTGAGAACTCAAACCACGTTGCCGATTTGCGTTGGCTTTGGGATCAGCGGACCGGAGCATGTCCGGGCTATCGCTCCGCATGCCGATGGGTTGATTGTAGGTTCCGCAATCATGAAATGCGTGGAACGCTCTTGGGCGACAACCCCCGGTGACCCTCAACGGCTATCGACTGACGTCGCTGCTTTCGTCAAGAAGTTGCAATCGGGGCTGACCTAGCTGGCCACAAATGCAAGGTAATAAAACGTCCAACCGGTGATCGCGGTCATCAACATCATGGCCGTTCCAACCCGCCCTTGCCAGCGATGCCGTTGCCAAAAATTTTGATCCGCGGAACGATTGGGATTCTGAAATTTGCGATGGGCTTGAAAAATAATAAAGCCCCATAAAAATGGTGTGGGTAAGGCAAATAGCAAATGAATCCACAACGATCCGTCGACAACTCCAGACGCATAAAACGGCGATGGCTCAGCCAATTCACGCCACCGCGTAAAAAATCGCACATCAATTTCGAACGCGATAACGGCTAAGAGCAAAATTGCGGCCGTTGATACTTGAATCACTCGATGGACTTTAATCCAACGCTTATAGCGTACGAAATAGAGGCTAATAAACATCACGACCGTTACGGCGACCATTGCCAAGGCCACGAGATCTAACATCAGTGACCCGCGGGCGGGTAAAAAACCGGTATACATAGATTGCGAGCCCAAACAGTTCAGATCCAATTTGACGCGAATTCCAAACCGACAAACGCTTAAAATTCTCCGCGAACCTTGGACTTGATAAATGCTGTCCTACTTGGCGAATTCCGAGCGAATCGTTAGTCTATATCGAACTGGAATCCGATTAAAGCCGAACTGTTGCCAAACGGTGGTTTTGCGGGTGGTAGTTCGGATTTGTTAACACATGTTTGGTTTTGCGAGTATTGACTTATTGTGTCGTGGCCGGGTGGCGGAATGGCAGACGCTCAGGACTTAAAATCCTGTGCCCGTTTAGGGCGTGCGGGTTCGACCCCCGCTCCGGCTATTATTCTCAAAAACGTTTGTTCAACGGCGTACTTCGTGGCAAACGTGCAAAAAATCGACAACGGCCTCTCTAAACCACACTTATTGATTTAGGGATCGATTTTTGCAAGTCCATGGGAGTCCTGGCTCTCACTGTTTTTCACTATACAAGCCTGTCCCCAGACCTTCTGCGCCGCGCGACCTGCGAATACCCCAATGGCTTGGAGATCGTCCAGCTTTAATCGGCTTGTTTTTCGGATGTTTCTGCGATTCGTCCGAGGCGATTTAGATTCAACAGGTTTTGCGCCATTACCAGCAGGCCGACTTCGGCTCGCGAACGGCTTAAACCACGA
>JBGSMY010000013.1:0-7311 GCA_041739975.1 Pirellulaceae bacterium | reverse complement strand
ACGGATCATTGGCATCTGGTTGATTCAGGCGTTGAAGAAATCGTTTTAATCCATCCGGTTTAAACGAAAAGGTTAATTCAGCCCGCAAAGGCACTTGGTCTGCCAAGCTGGGCAT
Source organism: Pirellulaceae bacterium (assembly GCA_041739975.1). Taxonomy (GTDB): domain Bacteria; phylum Planctomycetota; class Planctomycetia; order Pirellulales; family Pirellulaceae; genus BJ22. Next base: position 7,196 of record JBGSMY010000013.1, on the reverse strand, counting down.
GGCTTTGGCGAGCTCTTGAATCAGTTCTTGCATGTCGACAAACACTTTTTTCGGAGCCTGTTTTGATTGCTCCATCCACACGCGCAAGTCATCCGGTATCCAGCCATCAGCCACTCGCATTCGTTCCATCATTAGGCCTTGTTCGTGCTTCAACAACGCTCGTTCCAATGGCGTGACCAATATCCGAACCACGGCATTGCCGAAATACAATCCAATTGCAGTCCCCACTAAGATTCCCAACAAGGCTTTAACGAGGACTTTGCGCAATTCTTCTAAGTGTTCGCCGAAGGTCATCCGTGTATCTTCAAACAAATCTCGATCCGATGACAATGGCGAACGATGACTAGAGGTCGAGTGATTCAAGGCGAAACCGTTTCGTGGGGGTTGGGTTGTGATACATCGAATTTTTTCACATCGATTGACAAAGTCATAGTTTAACTGTCAAACCCTGGTCCCGACAGGCCCACGCAAGTTTAGTGACGCCTTAATAAACCCTGCAAGAACGAAAAAATCTGCAGTCTCGTGCGGCGTCTTAAATTCGTTACAATCGGACGCTCCCGGGAACTAACATTGATATTTGGGACAAAATGTCGATGGGCCGTATTTGCGACGATGAGGGCTATGAGATGAACGGATCCGAGGATTTTGATTTCGCCCCCCTGAGGTTTCACCCGATATTTCAAGACTACTTGTGGGGTGGAAATCGCTTAAGCGAATTGTTTCAAAAGTCGATCATTGGCCAGCGTTGCGCCGAGAGCTGGGAAGTCGTTGATCACGCTCACGGCCAATCCATTGTGAGCGACGGCAGGTATCAAGGACAGTCGTTGTCACAACTCATTCAACGATTTGGGCCGGAGTTATTGGGCGCGCAGACCTGGCGGCAAATCAACTTGCCGCACCTGCCACCCAATATACGTGGTCGTTTTCCGCTGCTGTTCAAATTTCTCGACGCCGCGCAGCCCCTTTCGGTGCAAGTCCATCCTAACGATCAACAAGCCGAAAAACTGAATCCAGCGGACTTGGGAAAAACGGAGGCCTGGGTCGTGCTGGCGACCGAACCAAATGCTCAAATTTATGCCGGACTCAAACGAGTTGTCACTGCCGCTGAATTACGTCAAGCGATGGCAGACGGCGAACTAGATCGCCTGTTGCATTCATTTTCGCCTCAAGTTGGCGATTGTGTTTTCATTCCCGCCGGAACAATTCACGCTTTGGGCGCTGGTTTAGTTGTCGCTGAGATTCAACAAGCAAGTAATACGACCTTTCGGTTATTCGACTGGGACCGCGTCGATCGCCAAGGCCAATCACGGCCGTTACACATCGACCAGGCAATCGACGTCGCCACACTCAATCAAGGTCCGATTCATCCAACTGCCATTGAGAGTGCGGGGACTGGTTGGCAAGTCCGCGCCAACTGCCCCTACTTCCACTTGAGTCAAATTCGTGGCAAGGTTAATTCACAACTCACGTCATCGGGCCGATTCCAAATTCTGGTGTTGCTCGCCGGACGACTCGAACTGCGCTGGCGCAATCATGTTGGGCAATTTCGAGAACGACAACTCGGTCCCGGCGAATCCCTGTTGTTACCCGCAGCGCTCGATAAAATTGAAATAAACCTATCCGACGACGGCGACTTGTTAGGTATTTATCCCGGCAATAACTGACCCCCTTTGTGAGGTCTACAAGGGAATATTTGCACTGTTGTCGCAGCCGCGTTGCCCTACATCTGCGTCAAGGCGCGGCGCAAGATAGTCTCGGCCGAACAATTGCGAACGGCACTGCGCCATTGAGGATGCACGAACAATCTCACTTGTTTGACGTAATCGTCAAATTGTCGTTCTGCCAACGCTGAAACGACAGGCGAAATTTTCCCCAGCGCTTGACTCGTCTGGGCCACTTCATCCCAGACCTCGACATTAAACTGGACCTCGACACCAACCGGTGGAGCGTCGAGCAATATATCGGTCGGTTTAATTGGCAATTGCAATTCCTGAGCGAGTTCCACCGCGATGCGTTCGCTACATCGAACCAACCAAGCATAGGGTTGTCGGGCTAAAGCTTCATACATCCGGGGATTATCAAAATAACTGAACTGTTCCCAACGTTTAAACAATTGCCGATGACTTCCAAAGAGCTCGTCCACCAAACGCGCGGTCGGCAGGCCCACTGAGGCGTTTCGCATGATTTCAGGAAACTCGCAATCGGTGCAGCGCCACCAACCGCGTTCCACCGGATCGTCGGCAAGTCCAAAAAACGCGCGTTGTAACATGGCCGTGGCACTTCGTACCGCATGATGCCAATAGACTTCACTGAACATCACATATCGGGCAAAGACCATCAACTCAGCGGCCGTACGGCCCTTACGGGTAATGGCAATTCCCGTTTTTTCGCGGTTTAACGTTAAGCTATTGATCAATCGAGGCGAGTCAAAGTTTCTACCGTAAGGCACTCCGCAATGAAGACTGTCGCGATACAAATAGTCGATTTTGTCGACATCGATCGGGCCGGAAAGAATCGAAGCGGCCAATCGGCCTGCATCGTCCTCCGCCTCGCCGTTAAGCAATTCGCACACGCGTTGAGGCGTTAATTGCCAATCGCGCGCTAAGATCTCTGCGATTGGTGAGTTGACCAGGACATCGAATGCGAGGCGTTCATGCGGCGGTATGTTTGGCAAGCCTAAATCTTCGATCGGATGACAGTATGGCCAATGGCCAATGTCATGGACCAATGCAGCCACGATTAGTGCCTCGGCCGTTTTGACATCCATCAAGTTGGCGAATCGCTCATCGCCCGAAAGTTGTCGCAAGAACAACAAAGCTGCGCGATAGACGCCCAACGAATGTTCCCAGCGCGTGTGCACAGCGCCAGGGTATACAAAGGCAACAAACCCTAGTTGCCGCAATCGCTGCAGTCGTTGCATTGGCTCTGTTTCCAAGATCGCCAACACTCGGCCAGTGAGTGGAATGTCTTGTTGGTCCGGAATTCGCACCGTTTGCTGGGGCCAGTTGACAGCCTGGATCTCGGGTATGGCTAACAGCAAAGACATATAAATGACGCAATGGCATCCAAAATAGTGTTCGACCAAACAGGAAAAGCGCTGGTAGTCGATTCAACATCGGTGGTCGGTAATTTTGAACCGGGCAATACTCCTACGCCGGCCAACCACCGCGCCAAGAGACAACAGCCAAAATACATGCCGTAATGCAAAATGCCGGTCATATAATCAAAATCCCAAGCCAGCATTCCGACGGCAGCGCCCAATGCCAACATGCCAACAACCGCCGTAATCCAAGTTGTGTTCTCCCACGAATTGTTGAAGGCGTAATAGGCAATATAAAACGCAAACCAACTCAGCGCATAGAGACTTGCACAGATTCCCAGTCGCAGCCAAAGCGCTTGACCGCGAAATGGCTCCAGTTCCTGATCCCGCAAAAACGCATAAGCAACAAACCCCACCGGCACCGCCAATCCAAACGCACCAATCCACAAGAAATATTCAGGGAACTTCGTGACGTCAGGAAAATTGAATCGAAGGGTCAATGCACCGATCAGAAAACCGATCACCACGGCAATGATCAACGTGATTTGTACGGGCGAAAGAATAGTCTCCGATCGTTTGATCGGTTTGAGAACGGGACGGCCTTTGGAGTCCGTCGGACCACTTGTTTCCGGAGCATGAATAACTACTTCTTCATCTTTCGCCGGAATCTTGATGACTTTTTTACATTTCGGGCAAGGTCCTTCACGGCCAGCAAATTTGTCACTGACGTTGAAACGGGTGAGGCAACCGGGACAAGTGACACGTATCAGCATGAATCACTTTCTCCGCAATCTAGCACAAATCAGAAAGTTGTTGTTCAGTTAACAATTGAAAGCCGCGTTTGGCCAACGTCTCTTGGGCTTGGTCAATGTTATCAACCATCAACGCAACAGCAATTTTATTACTGGCACGAATCATCAAAGGATAAGTCTGCACCAAATTAATTTCGGCTTGCAACAAGGCGGAACAAACTTGGAGCAAAGGTTGTTCGTCGTCGGGTAATTCTAAAGCGATCAAATCACTTTCAATCATCGCCAAGCCCGCACGTTCAAAAATTTCACGACCCTGTTCCGGATGGGTCAAAACAAAACGGACAATACTGCATTCCGTCGAGTCGTGAATATTCAGAGCGACGATGCGAACTGCGGTCCCGCGAAAACGCCGCAACACCTCCAACAATTGTCCGACCCGGTTTTCCAGGAAGACGGTGAATTGGCGAATGGTCGGGTAATCGCGGCCCCGAGCCGTGTCGTACTTTATGGATGATCCCGCATCCTCTCCCATGCTCATGCTATTTCTCAACTATTCAAAACAAACGTTCAATTTGGAAATTGCCCGCGAATTTCGGGCTAGGTCGACGAAACTTTAAGCGTCACAGAATAACATGAATCCATCAGAATACCAATGATTTTCCCAGAAAAGTGGGACATTTTTGCAGGCGCGGACGGCAAGCAGTAACGATTGCGACAACCGAGACCGTCGGGAAGTCAAGTTTTCGCCAAAAACCCTGATACCCGAGGGGCTATTTTGACGGCGAACTGGCTTGCGTTCTACTTCGGTCGCTTTAACAATCTACGGAACGATCGCTGCCCCAAGCCAAATTATTTGATTCCACAGTTCAGCACTTGAGGCTGTTCCAAGAGTTAAGAATGTCGTTGCCCAACTTAAATGGATTCGAGCGGCAATGGAACAGTTTTAGGTTTGAACAAATTTAAAAAGAGTTAATTGTTTTATGCCATTGCTTCGCGAACATCGCCTCGAAATTCGAGTTCGTTATCAAGAAACCGACGGTCAAGGACGTTTGCACCACGCTAACTTTATTAATTACTTTGAAGTGGCTAGGGTCGATATGCTGCGCGCCTCAGGGTTAAGTTATCGCGACTTGGAAAGTCAAGGCACGATGTTAGTAGTAGTCGAAGTCAATTGCCAATATCATCAAGCGGCAGTTTTTGATGACGTGCTGACCATTGACGTCGTTTTGGAATGGGCGAAAGGTGTACGAATCAAGCACTACTACCGAATTTGGCGCGATCAAACCTTGTTGGCTTCTGGGTCGACAGTCGTAGCAGCAATCAGTTCGGCCGGCAAAGTTGTGCGACTGCCATCCTGGTTGCGCACAACAACAGATTAGGAAACCTGTGAGTCGGGCTGAATGATGCGGCCATAAGACTTAGGACGTCGATCGTTAACACGGTGGACTTCATGCACTCCAGGTATGTTTATTAAATGCTTTTTTCGCGACCATTGAGGATCGATGTCTGCATAGAGCACAACGGGTTCGTCGGCTGTTGCGCCAATGATTGTCGCGCCCCGCGGATCGCACACGCGACTTTTGCCAATAAATTGAAACCCGCGTTCGGTTCCGATTCGATTGACTGACATCACATAGATATGATTCTCGAGCGCTCGTGCATTGGGTATCACTTCGGCCGTTAATCCCGACGTCGGTGGCCAGTTGGTCGGATAAACGACTAGATCAGCGCCCTCGAGCATTAAAACGCGACAGGCTTCTGGAAATGAACAGTCGTAACAAATATTCATGCCCACTTTTAACCGCGGCAATTCCAAAACTTCCAGTTTTGTTCCTGGTGATGTAAATCGATCCAAACCCAAATAAGGCAGATGGATTTTACGGTAACAGCCGACGATCCCCTGCGGTCCCAAACAGGCGACGGAATTGTGTAGGCGTTCGCCATCCCATTCGGCAAAGCCAACGATTACATAGAGATCCAGCTTCTTCGCTGCTTTGAGGAGCGTCGCCACGGCGCTGCTTTGCATCGAAATTCCCACGGCTTCGGCTTCCTCAGCCGTGTCAAAGCAATACCCGGTCAACGAACATTCTGGAAAGACCGTTAAATACGCGCCCGCTTGTTTGGTCTCGTTCATGACCTGCAAAGTCAATTCCACATTGGCGGCAACATCGCCAAATTTCACGTCGGTCTGAACACCTGCGATTTTCACCGTATTCGTTTTGACCGTGCTCATCACGTTTCGCTCCCAGTGATCATTTGACTTGCCACTGATATTTTGACTTGCTACTGATATCTTGCATCCGCCCGTAACAACTTGACCAAGCCAGCCGGACTCGCGATACTTAAGCGGTGCTTGATTGATCACTTAAAACGCAAGTGTTCGACTTTGCGGAAAAGATCATAATCGATTTGCCAAGCGAACTTCAAGCGATAGCCCTCAAGAAACTTCCGTTTGCCGACTTTAATATCTCCTACTCACTGACTTTGTTTGCGTGAAGGTCATGCCCCAACCGTTACCTTTTAACATCTGCCGATTCAATCTGATTGTGGCGCAAGGAACAACTCAGCAGCGCTATGGCGGTGGCTATAGATGTCCTGCCGCCATTACCTATGACGGTATCGATCGCCCCGATGATGGGCGTGCAGAAACAATAGGACACATTGTTGATGTCGGTGATTCAACATTGAATCTGCAGAATCGGTGTCACGAAATAGGGGATATTGCCGATTGGAAAGCAGCGGCAAGCCCTTTGTTAGGTGCGGAGTTGTATTCGTCGCGTCGTTACACGGCGATTGTAAGTTCGCGAATGGGGCGGTATCTATTGCGATTTCCACAGTGGCTCCAGGCGCTACGGTGGTCCATTGAACTGCTCGATCCGGCGCACGACGTACTGGTCACCGCTCCCGGAATGATGACCACCGCCTTAGTGGAATTTTGGGCGAGACGGTTGGCGATTCCAGTGATTAGGTTGTGTGATGCGACAACCAACGGCCCGAATCATCGGGATAAAAGCCACGGCATAAAACAAAAAGAATCGCAGCGGAGCAAATGTGCCCCTGGCGTCAGTCGACCTTCGCCAGACTTCGCTCCGATGCTGTTTGCAAATCGAGTCGTTGCATTAGCGGTTCGATCGGCAGGCAACATTGAAAGCTTGATGAAGTTGCGGCTGCAAACCTCAATTCAATCCTCGTCTTGGTTCTTGGCGAATCATGTTTTGACCAAACCTCCGGTGCAGCAACGGTTGTTAGCGGCGGGCGCGCTGGGTTTTACTTTCACCCATCGCAATCGGCGTGCGACGCCAAGCGGGGCATTTGGCGAAAATCCGATGGCGCCAACCGATTCGCCGAATGTATTGCGTGTGATGGATTCTTTGGACGAACGCTATTTGTATCATTGGACGCGA
>JBGSMY010000300.1:0-8115 GCA_041739975.1 Pirellulaceae bacterium | reverse complement strand
TATTTTCCTGTCCCACTATTTTCCTGTCCCACTATTTTCCTGTCCCACTATTTTCCTGTCCCACTATTTTCCTGTCCCACTATTTTCCTGTCCCACTATTTTCCTGTCCCACTATTTTCCTGTCCCTCCATTTTCCTGTCCCTCCATTTTCCTGTCCTTTCATTTTCTTGTCCCTCCATCTTCTTGTCCCTCCATCTTCTTGTCCGTTGTGTATCTGCTCCAACCCTTACGATCCATTGCAAACGCCAAAACCGAAATTCAATACTTCCTACATTAAAAACTGCTATCAAAACGCCAGTTGCTAGCACGATATCTTGGGTGCAAGATCAATTTGTTACAAAATCGGCGAAATCGCTTGCGGGGTAAGAAAATCTTGGTCTATTTGTCGCCTATCGGTTGTCAACGGTTGGCGACCAGGGATGTGATAAATCGTTGAAGGGAGACACAACACGGCGATTGCTTGAGGATAAGCGATACGTCGGAGCAGGATGTTCGCTCAATCGAAGTCCCAATCAGACTTGACGAGTAACCTTGATTATAGGGTTTGCTCAGTAACAAGAAAAGGTTGGAAATTGATTGAGTCAGGCCAGGGAATGAAGGTTGGGGATTGCCGGTTGGAGTAACCTTTTTGGGAAAAGAATCCCTCGGGGACACAACCACCACGACGCGTCTACTATCGCGGCGAGAAATTGGCAAACGATTTACCCGACGGCCTGAAGATGGTACACGAGACAACTAGCAACTTGCAAAAGGTGGCCGAATTGGTTGCCAATTCAAGTTAAACTTGAGTCATAATTTTGGCTCAATCGTTGTAAAGTGCCTGAGCCACACGAACACTTGCCTGATACATTCTGACTTGACCTGAGCGATGGATCAGATTGTGCAACTCGAAACGATCGGACCATTTTCGGGCGACTCATGAGGAGCGCCTTACTTTGCCAGGAGTATTTGGAATGCAGAACAAACCACTGATCGGGATCAACGCAGACTATCGCGAGTCGAAAGGAAATCAACCCGCATTTTCTTGCATCACTGCTGGTTATTACAACAACATCCTTAGTGCAGGTGGGATTCCGGTGGTGGTACCACCAATTGTCGGCGACGACGATGTCAATGCGGTCCTCGATCGATTAGACGGGTTTTTATTAGTCGGTGGCGCTGATTTGGACCCCCGTCGCGATGGATACATGCTGCACCCAGCCGTGAAACCTCTTGAACCGCGTCGTGAAGTGTTTGACCGCTTGTTAGCTCGCCAAATCGTTCAGCGGCGGATGCCAGTCTTTGGGATTGGTGTCGGCATGCAATTGCTAAATGTAACGTTGGGTGGAAACTTATTTTTGCACATTCCCGATGATATCCCTGAATGTTTGCCTCATCGAGATCCTAACGATCCTGGTCATCGCCATGGATTGTTAGTGACTCCTGGTACTTTAATGGACCGTGTCTATGGCGATGGTGAAATTCGCGTCAGCAGTCGTCATCATATGGCAATTGACGAATTAGCTCCTTGTTTCAATGTTACGGCCCGTTGTGCCGACGGCGTGATCGAAGCGATTGAAAGCAATCAAACGGATTGGATTGCCATTGGCACTCAATTTCATCCCGAAAACGAAGCTTGTTCGGCCCTTGATGCTCGAATTTTCGAAGAGTTCATCGAAGCGATCCGGATGCAATCGGCTGTGCCGTTGCGGATTGCCGCTTAAACGTTGTGGGAATGACGAGCGTCCACCAAGTCCTCGAAGAATCCTGGCATCCGCCGCGACACGCATTCGCGGGGTGCCAGGATTATTTCGTTTGTGGGGACTGCTGACCCCATTGCGGTTGAGGTGATTTATGGCCTTCCCAATTTTGCCTTGGTTTCAACGCCAGATGACGGTCGAACGAATCGACCAGCACTTCGCGCGACATTCGTATCGAATGATTCTTGGTTTGGAAGTGTCACCTAACTTTTCGCAATTGCGCGCTGCATTGTTGTTGACCGCAGGACGCGGTAAATATTTGCGAGCCACGCATTCGATTGGCGATCAATCCGCCATTCCAGAAATACTAGCCGCTGAATTGCGATTGTTAAACAGTGAAAACACTTCGCAAACAAGACCGCCGATCGATGGGGGCTCGTTATATTATGATTTGGCTGAATGCCAAGCGAGTTTGGTTCAGCGTCTAAAGGCACAAGCCGGCAAATATGTCGACCGGATTTTGGCGGTAAGCGTCATGGATCCCGGCATCTGGACTCGTGATTTTGACGGCCGCCTATTTTATCGTTCGGCCTGTGACGCGGTGCGATTGGCTGAATTGACTGGAATGAACGTGATAGATGGTTATCCACAAGCCGACTTGTATGCTGGCGGGAACGCATTTCCGCTGGCTGGATTGCCGTTGTGGTTGCAATTTTCCGATCGATCGACACCTTGCGCTAAGGCGACAACGTTGGTGGTCGATCTGACCGATGATCTGGAGTGTTGGGGCCTGCCCGGTTCGGACGGTGCCGACGATTGGTTGCCCAATATTTCCTGGCGGCGCTGCCAAGCGTCGGTTCAGTCGTTCAATGAAAGCAGCCCGCGAGCACATACTGATTTAAGGCTCGAACGAATGGTCCGTGAGACCATTACATTTGCACTTGAGTTAAAACAGCGCGTCGAACCTCAGTTGCCGGTAGGACAAGTGATCGTTATTGGTCCTCGCGAGGTTGTCGATACCGCAGTGGAAAGGTTGCGCAGCGAATGGCCGAACGACTTGGGAGCAGCAGTTTGGTTGGTGGCCAACAGTACTAGGCAACAAGGTAGCCCGGCGCCATCAACAGCGCTGATTGATCATCCGGGTTTGGTCAGCGGATTATTGGGAATGTTACACATCGATCAAATTCCTGCCAACCTGCCGCATTTAACGGGCGCCAGCGGACTGCGAGTGCTGGGGCGTTTGACACCTGGCAGACTCAGCGCATGGCGTCACCTGTTGGTCAATATGACCGATACCCAATCGCCGATCATGCGGCTGAAAGATGCGATTTAGTTGCGGATCACACTTAGTTGCGGATAACTCCGGCCGCGCGGAAACTTCCTTGCCATACCAAGTCCAACAATCCGTCTTGACGGACGTTATTTAGCACTCGTTGGCGATCGAAGTTGAAAGTGAAACCGAATGCTTTTCCGCTGTTGCCTTCCGCCACAAAAACCACTGCGGGTGCGGTTCGCATATTATCGATTCGCCCGCCCAGATTGAGATTCATCGCGCCGGTGATCATCGCAAAATCTAGTTCACCGACGCGGTCTTGACCCAGCAAGCCCATTACATTGTTTTGAAATACGGCTACTTCAGTGCGAGTGCGAGGATTGATTAGGACGCAGTACAAATTTCCCGTGAGATGGTCGAGTACAAACAGGCCCTCAAATTCGTCGTCGATGCGAACGGACGCTAGGGACACAGCTTTTCCGCTGTTGGCCGAATCGGCGCGCAACAGCAATTGTTGCAATTCGGGGTCGAGCGTATGGACAGCCTGTGACGACGGTTGGTAATGGAACCCATTGACAAATCCAAGGGCAAACACGGCCCCGAGCGCCAAACCGAATACCAAAACAATAGCACACGTCCAAATTCGTGAAATCGTTTGTTGCGTCATGATTTCTAGCTCCACCCAATATAAGGAAAGACCACCTATAGATTTGGTTAACAATCTCCAACACCATTTTACACGAACGCTGCGCTGGGGGACAACCGCAAACATGATTTCTGTGCCCCCTGAGTCGCTTAAAAGCCCACAATTCTACCCTTAAGCCAGCTTGTCGGTTTGGAAAGGCCTAGTCTAAACTGTTAGCTTTTCATGAACTTGGAACGAAGAACATTGCGAAAGTGAGCCCGAAATGAGCGACCAGATATCCGCAGTTAACTCAGCGGCCAGGGATGACGGCTGGTTTGGCCATCCGCGCCAACTGGCCCGACTATTTACCACTGAAATGTGGGAACGGTTTGGTTATTACGGAATGCGGGCAATTTTAGCGCTGTACTTAGCCAACCACTTTTTGTTTCGCGATGACGTGGTCAATGGACTGTATGGTGCCTTTACCTCATTGGTTTACCTGACGCCTCTGTTTGGCGGACTGTTAGCTGATCGTTATTTGGGCTCCAAACGCAGTGTCAAGTTTGGTGCGATCTTGATGGCGATTGGTTATTTTGGACTCTGTTGGGGAGGCGAGGCTTCCAAGCCATTTTTGGAGTTTGACAACAACAAGTATTATGCCAAGGTGGAAAAGGCCGCGGATGGCGACGGGACTACGCGAAAGGTCGAGATTGATGGTCAAACTTATTTTATTGAGGGGCAGTCGAACGGCGACGTTCACCTGAAATTGACAGATAACGAGTCGGCAGCACCTCGAATTTTGACGAAAGGCTCGTTTCGTTTTGACGGCGAGCGCAACCCGTTCTGGGTTCACATTATGTTGTTGTCTTTGTCGGCCGTCATCGTTGGTAACGGTTTCTTTAAACCAAACATTTCGACGATGGTGGGATCACTATATGCCGTCGGTGATGCCCGACGCGATGGCGGTTTTACTATTTTTTATATGGGCATTAACCTCGGTTCCATGTTGTCTCAATTCTTGTGCCCATTGTTTGCCGAATTATTTGGCTGGTGGACGGGATTTCTTTTGGCAGCCCTGGGTATGTTGGTCGCGTGGGCTCTGTTTCAGTTTGACAATGGCAAATTAAAAGGGTATGGCGAGCCACCGGAAAATGCGAGTCAATCGCAAACGATGTCGATCTTCATCGGGGCAATTATTGCGGTGCCCTTGATGTGGTTCTTGATGTACAACACGATGATGACAGCTGAAGCGGCGGCCGCGGCCGCCAAAGAGGGCGGAGGCGTACTGAACTACTTGAGCAGTCTGCCTATATTGGGGAAATCGCTCTTTGTGGTCTTCCTCGCAGCAGTGATTGGCATACCGATCTGGGCCATCTTTGCGGGTACGCGTGAAGAAGCCCAAAAAATGTTGGTTGCGGTCGTTCTTGTGGTGTTTTCGGTAGTATTCTGGACATTGTTTGAGCAAGCCGGTTCCTCGCTGACCTTGTTCGCGGAACGAAATACCGACCGCAGCATTATTTCCGGCGTTTATGAAATGCCGGCAGGCCAAGTACAGATCTTTAATCCGCTATTTATCGTCATGTTTGCGCCGGTTTTCTCTTTGCTTTGGGTAGTTCTGGCTAGGAAAGGATTAGAACCTTCCACTCCCGTCAAGTTTGCGATCGGACTCTTATTAGTAGGCGTCGGATTCTTGGTACTCGTCTATGGAGCTGGTTTTGCTGACGATAAGTACCGCGTCGGTTTGCTTTGGCTAGTTGCTGCGTACTTGATCCACTCAATTGGTGAGCTGTGTTTGTCACCGGTTGGCCTGTCGATGATCACCAAACTGTCAATTGCTCGTGTGGTTGGTTTGATGATGGGCGTATGGTTCCTGTCGTCAGCCATGGCGCAGTATGTCGGCGGCATCGTGGCCCAATTTGCATCGGTTGAAACGGTTGCCGGTGAATCAACCAACCCGGAACTAGCCCTGAAGACCTACGTCGGCGTTTTTGAAATGATTGGTTATTGGGGTATTGGTGCGGGCGTGTTGTTGTTGGCCTTGTCGTGGGGCCTTCAGAAAATGATGCATGGCGTGAAATAGTCAACAATCCTTCGATCAGGATCGAGGCTTTAAATAGAAATACCCCACAGCAATCACTGTGGGGTATTATTTTGCTAATTCTGGTTCCGCGAATTGCGGCACTGGTCTAGTAAAAGCGAACAGAATTTATTACTGCTTGAAAAAATTGAATGGACGTTAACGCAAATCCGGTGTCCGTTGTTGCGGCATAATCCTCGGAAATGGCAGTTCTTGTTTGGGAGGCAAACGCAAGCCGGTTTCGTCGGCCCACTGTTCTCGCTCGCCAGTCGAAGCGTAATAACGCAGCCAAGACTCTTCGTCTTCAACCGGGTCCAAACATTGCCAACGTATGATTGAGTCGTCTAAGCCCACTCGTTTTTCCTGGGCCGGTAAAATGTCACGCAGGATCAAACAATACAATTGCCGATCCGACAAATGCTCCGTGCACTCCAATAAAATGTTCTTTTGAAACAACTGGCCAATCACTTGATGCAATTGCAACCGCATTTGCTCGTCGTCCAAATGCTGAGGCGCCGTCATCTTTAGCTCGGGCTCAAACCATTGACTAATCGGCAAAACCGGCGCACGTTCCCAAGCCAACAAACTGGTCAAATACTGATTCTCAATTTGTGTCGACATTTGGTTCAAATCGATCGCCAACAGCGATTCGTCCAAGAAAGGCTCTAATTCGTCGCGCAAATGAGCATTTTCCAGAATCAATTCCAACTCGTTCATGTCGCATTCACCAAAATAGGGTCGAAAGTATGCGATGGCAGTATCGATGCCACGGCCGTGAGTATGACTCAGGGAAAGTCTATCCAGTAAGGGCCACGTTGTCAGGCAAAAACTTAAGAGATCCTCAACAAAAAAATGAAATGTTGAAGCCCCTCTACACTACGAACGGAATTCCCAGCACAGATTATCGGAATTGCTATCATATGTTTGTTCGTATAGGCCGCTGGCGTCCAGTGCTTTGTGATAAACTAAAGCTCGAAACGGTAAAAGCGCCGCGATAAATACACCGGTGACCAGGACATTAAGCCATTCAAATAATTGCACGGTTTTAAACTCATCCGCCAACTGTTCTGACACAACAGCGCAAGTCGTAAACGAGGGTATGCAAATGTTGGTAATCCAAAAAGTGCTGCGAGAGAAGATGTTGGGAGAGAACGCGGCCAGTAAGAAATTGCTTCGGGAGAAAAAGGTCGGCGCAGTCGTCAGTCTAACAAGCCGTTTCCGCGTGGCGATCGTTGCCGCCGCCGTTTTTTTGGGCTCCCTCACCAGTGCGGCCGGCAGTCCAGTATGTCTCCAGGATTCCGTCGACGCAGCACCGCAGTTGAGCGTGGAGATTAAGAAACAAGGTGACCATTGTGCCGATGTTTTCGCCGGTGCAGATACCTTTGTGACACTCGACGCTGAGAAATATGGAAAGCCGATTCTTTGGCCGTTAATGGGACCAGGCCAAGTCCGCATGACTCGACAATGGCCAATGGAAACGGTTCCCGGCGAGGCCCATGATCATCCCCATCACAAAGGCATCTGGTGGGCCCATGGGATCGTCAATGGCGCCGATTTTTGGGTAGAAAAAGACAACATTAAGAATAGTAAGTTGACTGTTGAATCCAATACGATACGTTTAGAAAACCACTGGCAACATGACGACCAAGTAATATTGACTGAAGAAACTCAGCTGCTCTTTAATGCGACACCTTCGGCCCGCTGGATCGATTTTGATATCCAATTAATTGCCACCCATGGTGCGGTGACTTTGGGAGACACCAAAGAAGGTTTTTGGGCTATCCGTACGCACCCTGATTTGCGACTGAGCGCTGCGCCCAAAGAAGGAGTCGCGGAAGTTTTTGGACAAGCGGTCAATAGTGAAGGCGTCAAAGGCAAAGCCATATGGGGACGGGCGGCGGCCTGGGTTGCTTATTTCGGTCCGATCGATGGCCAGCAGATGTATTTGTTAATGATTGACCACCCAGAAAACTTGCGCCACCCGACCACATGGCATGCCCGCGATTACGGCTTGGTGGCGGCCAACCCGTTTGGTCTCCATGAGTTTTTGGGACAACCGCCTGGCGCCGGCAAAGTCGAACTTGCCCCGGAACAACGACTGCGATTGCGTTATCGGTTGGTGGTTGGCTCGGGCGAATGGAATTCAGAACTGGCAAAAGAGTTTTCGAAGGCTTGGTAAGCTAACGTTAGCATTGTTGTAGCGTAGTCGCCGCTGTCCTCAGCGGCGGAATAGAGAGCGCTCTTTGTTTTAGTTGCCAGAATTGGTCGTCGATTGTCAGCTTGAGGACAAGCTGACCTACAATAGCCGTCCGCTTTTACTGTAGCCGTCCGCTGTCCTCAGCGGCGGAATAGAAAGCTCTCTATATTTTGGTTGCCAGAAATTAGTCGTCGATTGTCAGCCTGAGGACAGCGGTTGTCTTAAAGTTAGTCAAGTAGCGAGAGGAATCTCGCGCCATTTTTG
>JBGSMY010000293.1:0-30043 GCA_041739975.1 Pirellulaceae bacterium | reverse complement strand
CTTGTCTTCCATTTTCTTGTCTTCCATTTTCTTGTCTTCCATTTTCTTGTCTTCCATTTTCTTGTCTTCCATTTTCTTGTCTTCCATTTTCTTGTCTTCCATTTTCTTGTCTTCCATTCCGCGAAAGCCACTAAAATTCCTGAATTAACGGTTTTTTAGGTGCATCGCCGCAACTCGTCAAGTCAAAGCATGGCCTGTTTGGAAACGAATCTAACGGTCTCGCCCTAACCAATACGAAAACTGCAAAAAAGCTTAACTGACAAGGAAGCAAGAAAAGTGATTGATAAATTAAGGATTGGTTTTTCGGGCCTCATCAGTCAAAACCACAGTATTTCGAGTGTCCTTGCTCATGCTAATTTCTCCTCTAAATACACCAAAATCCCTAAACTCCGACAGGTTCTCGCGAACTCTAGCAAAATCATCTATCCGAAACATTCAACTAATCCAAACGCCAAAAGCTCGTTCCTGCACCCTTAACCGTGGTTTGCCTTTAAATTCGTATTGGAGAATCCTGCTCGCTTAGATAACAATGGCCTGTCGCGGCATATTCCGGTACGAGACTGCAAGGAGGCAAGTATGTTACAAACATGGCTTATCGTCGTATTAAAACAATCGATCGCCAAATTGGCTATTGTTGCGATTGGTTGGCAAGTAGGTTTTAGTCAAGGCGATTTGACCTTATTCGGCCAATCCAATTCGGACAGCTGGGAACAAATCGCCGCCGATGCCATCGCGGCCGCGGATGTCTCCGTCGAACAAAAATCAGCGCTCATTCTGCGAGCCATTCGGATGGCTCAACAAAGTAATGCGCCATTAGGCCGTCAGAATTTAGGTGGGCCGTTAGGTCTGCCAAATGCCGCCGATCAACTGCCCTTGCCCGCGGCAATCAAGCGTTCCCAAAACGGGTATATTTTTGAGGCTCCGCGAAACGCCGATCGCAGCGCAATAACACAAAACGTCCCCAGGCATGCTCGCTTAACCCCTGCACTCTTGCCACATTTTCAATTCTCCGACGAATCGCGGACGACAGAATCAACTTCTTCCGAAATGACCCATGTTATGTCGACCAATACTGCGCCACCACCGAACTTGGCCACACAATGGTCAAACGTGCTTGAGCCCAGACCAAGTTACAAAATGTTGGAGCCAAAACTGTTCGAGTTCTCACTCCCGACCATTAATCGCGAGCGGGCCGCCAGGACGGGTCCAATGGACTTGCGTCGCTAAGCCAATTGGCCGAATCTAGTTCCAATCGACGAACAGTTCGTCTAACACGGTTAGCTCCAGAGGCGAACGTTCTGTTTGGGAATCGTCAGAAACGACATTGCCTGTTTGTGAGCCGTATTGTGATCCGTGCCGTGAGCGATTCAAATTCGTCTCGCCGATTTCCGTTGTCGCTAGATTCGTTTCGACCTTTGAATTAACGACAATTGAGTTTCTTACTGGCGTCGCAGTATTCCTTGATTGCCGAGTGTTAGCGTTTAAATTAGCTGAAAACGCGGAAGTTGCCGCACGAGCCAACGGCGACTCGAATGTACCGTTCAGAGATCTCGAGCCAGTGGTAATTCCCGCGACGGCAAGTTGCGACGAATTCCCGCCAAGGTCATTAAATTCAATATCGAGCACACCGTCGTTCACTCGAACGAATGCGGTTTTGGTAACCATGACCCCGGCTATTGTCGAGAAGGTTGGCAAAGTCAGGCCTTCGATCTTGACTTGGATATTGTCGTGGTCCAACAAACTGTCTCCAAATACGATCGCGACATTGTGCCAACGGTTTGATACATCCATGCTAAATCGGCCACTTTGAATTAAAGCGATGTCCCGATTTAGGTCGTTACCGTTGCCCCGATCGACTAACTCCAATCCAAGGTGACCAGGCTGCCAACCGACTTTTTTGGTGGTCGTGTATAACAGATCGCCGATGCCGACGTAGTTGAGTGCAATTGGCGACGATTCGTGACCGAAGTCGATTCGCGGCCCCGCTAGGTCTTCATCGGCAAGTGTTACGGTGGCCAAATCGGTTTCGATTGTGGCGTTATTCGAATTGGTTAGGATCAAACCAAATTGTTCATCATTTTCGACCAACTTATCGCCAAAGACTGTGACTTCAACAACTTTAGTCGTTTGGCCTGGCAAAAAGACCAATTGTCCAGCAACCGGAGTGAAGTCGCGGCCAGCATGTGCTGCATGCAAATAACTGGCGGTGGTTGTCGCATAATCAACGGTAACGGTTTGCCCGGATGCTTGCGACAATTGCACCGTGTAGAGTACCGTTTGCGAGCCCGATGGACCCTCGATGATTGGACTGGGTGGTCCAGCGACTGCCAGGTTTGGCGTCACCACAGGAATAACATCGATGATCAACGACCAACTATTCAGCGATCCGATATCGGCATTGGCATTGTCCGAGATTTCCAATGTCCAAGTTCCGGTGATCGACATGTTGTCGAGCGCTGTAAATGGTTCATCGGGTCTGAATGTACCGCTAAAAGGTGCGGTTCCCGAATTGATCGACGTCGCAGCTTCGTCATCAAATCGTGTATTGGTAAAGTTTTGGCCACTGCCTCCAATACGATCAAACAAGGAAATCCGCGTTCCATTCGGTGCGATCAAAAATGCGTTCAAATCACCAACATAGGTGTGGGTAATATCGAGCCGCAAATCCAGGTCGCGAATGAGACCGGCATCAGCAATCTCGATTGTCGAGGTAATTGTCGAATTGTCATTGATAGTCTTCGGTATGTCATTCGAATCAAAAATTAAGATGTTAGCAATTCCGGCAATTACCGAAACGGTGTTGCTATTACCGTTGCCGTCGTCGGCATCGGTGTAGCTAAACGTGATCGAGCCGCCAACGGCCGCCTGCAAGAATCCGTCATTGGTCAATACTGATCCTGCGGCGGTCACTATCGAACCAACAAATTGACCTGGGGAAACTTGGCTCAACATGACCGTTTCGGTGTCGCCACTTGAGGATGTGGCGGTTACGACAAGCGGGCCAGTGGCATTTCCATCGGTAATCGAGATCTGAACCAATTCGCCAAGGTTATATGCGGTTTTGTCGATTCCAATGGCACCTTGATCAAATGATCGCACGTCAATAAATAATGACCAGGAATTTAGGACGCCAACGTCGCCACCGGCATCATCGCGAATTTCCAATGTCCACGTCCCGGTAATACCCAGTTCATCGAGATTGGCAAAACTTCCTACAGGGCGAAACGAACCGGTAAAAGGTGCGGTTCCTTGTGTGATCGACTGGACCGCTTCATCGTCCAAATACGTTCCCGTAAAATTATCGCCACTGCCGCCCACATCTTGGAATAGCTCGATGCGAGTACCGTTGGGAGCAATCAAAAATAGATCAAGATCCGATGTATACGTGTGAGTAATATCTAACGCGAGATCCAGATCGGCAATTCGGCCGACATCGGTGATATTGATCACACTAGTGATCGTAGTATTGTCGGAAATGGTTTTAGGCACGTCGTTCGAGTCAAATTGAACGACGTTAGAAATCACAGCCGTATCATCTGCGATATGTTGGTTGCCACTGCCGTCGTCTGGATCGACATAAGTCACGGTTATCGTTTGCCCCAAAGCAACTTGAACCGCGCCGTCGTTGGTGGTAACAGAACCGGGAACGGTATTAATTGTCCCGCCAAATTTTCCGGCGCCTTGTGGAACCAGCACAATCGTTTCTGAGTCACCGCCGGACGATGTGACGGTTACAGAAATTGGTGCTACGCCATTGGCATCGCCAACGACGATTTGAACCGTGTCATTTACCAAATAACTCGCGCGATGAAACGTTACTGAGCCCGTGTTTGGTGGCGAAATCGTAAACGTTCGCACATAATCGTCGCCCCCAGAACCGTTAGCATTTCCATCCAAATCCGTGCCAAACGGATTCTGCAACCCACCCGAGATTAATCGCAAGCGGTATTTGCCGTAGTTCATCGGGCCATTATCAATCGTGAAATTCAATTGATTTGTACCGACGCGATAGGTGTTCTTGGAAAGCGAAAGCACCACATCATCCGATGTATCAAAGGCACCATCAGCGCCTGCACTGCGGAGCTCGAAGTTGGAATTGCCGTTGACCGATGCCGGATCCATCAGCTGGTTAAATGAAATCGAGAAATTATCGATGGTTGTATCGTCCAAAAACGCACCTTCTGCTGGCAAACCGGTTATCGCTCGCACCTGCGGAGCAGCGATTGAAGTGGTTAGCGCTTTAAAGGGATTGGCACGACCGGATCCCATCAGGCCCGCAAAGCTCGGATTTTGCGCGTCAATGTTATCGGTAGTGGCCAGCAATTGCGCAGCAACCTGATCGCGAGTCCAAGTGGGATTGGCCGACCAAATTAAGGCTGCTGCACCAGCCGCATTGGGTGTTGCCATGCTGGTGCCCGAGAAAAAGTCATAAGAGTTGCCGGTCACGGAAGACAAAATATTCGATCCCGGTGCTGATAAATCGGCGCCTGTACCATAATTGCTAAAGCTACTCTTAACGTCATTAGCATCGGTACTAACGACCAATAAGGTTTGATCAAACGCTTGCCGTGCCGGATTCAATTGTGAGTTATTTCCGGCTGAATTAAAGTGCAGAACTCCGGCATCGTGCAAGTATTGCAAACCGGCAGTAAAAACAGGATCGCCAACCCAGCCGTCAATGTTATAGCTGGTATTGACGATATGGGCGCCGTTGTCAGCGGCATAAGTAAACGTGGCATTAATCCGCGCGGCCGTCCAAGCGCCCACGCCATAAAACTGCAATGGCATGATGGTAGAGTTGCCAGATGTCCCAGCGATACCGACGCCATTGTTGGTCCGCCCCGCGGCGATTCCGGAAACATGTGTCCCATGGGAGTCGCCAGAGCTATTGGGATTTGGATCGTTGTTGCCAGAGGAAAAGTCCCAACCATTCAAGTCGTCGATATATCCGTTGCCGTCATTGTCAATTCCGTCCGGTGCGACGCCTTCTCCTAAATTGCGCCAGATGTTTTGGTTCAAATCGCTATGGTTGGTTTGAACGCCATCGTCAGTCACCGCAACAATGATGTTCGGACTGCCGAGTGTAATGTCCCAAGCGAGATTATTCTGCATGCGTGGATGGTGATACTGTTCGTTATATCGTGGGTCATTGGGAACGAACTCGCGCGGATCTCCCGTTAAGTGGAAATTCGGTGCACTCCACATTACCGATGCCACCTTGTCGAGCGAGCGCATCACGGCAAACAAATCAGCAGTTGGGCTCAGCTCGAGGTGCACCAATGAAACCGCAGCGTTTTGGCCACGGTCGACTTGCATCAACGTTTTAAGCGCTCGAGCACCTGGTTGATTGGTCAGCCGCGCCCAATCAATTTCGTTAAGTCCTGCCTGTGCGACTTGGGCCGAAGTCCTAATGGCGACGACCAATTCACCTTTCATATAGGGGATGAATTGGGCTCGTGTTTCCATATCCTTTATTGTGACCGCATTGTTCGTGAACGGATCGACGATCTCGCTGGGGAAGTAAGGCAATCCGTCGGGAGGTGTTTCGCTAGGGAAGTAAGGCAAGCCGTCCGCGATTATACTTGCCAAAACTTGGCGCGCTTCGAGCGAGGCGAATTCGAAAGTACTTGAATGTGTCAGAGGGCGAGTCGCGATTCGCGATTTTCGACGGATCATCACGGAATTCTCCAAGAACAATTCACTATTGATACGACAGCGATAAAACGCAAACGTAGTATAACTGGCCTAATCGGAACGTAAAGTCAAGGGAAAACAGAACTTTGAATTTAAGCGAATATTTCATTGGGCAGTAAAAATTGGATTTCATCCGCGGTCAGCGGTTCCATGGACGCGATTTGCTCTGGCAATAACTCCGTCGTGGCGTCCGAGGGATCGGCCGATCGATGGCGGATGCGACGACTCAGTTCGTCAATCGGTGCCGAGCAAGAGACAATCCCGAACTCGGCCCCAAGTTCCTGTGCTAGGACTTGAAAAGGTTGGCGGTACTTACGTTTCAAAAACGTGGCATCCACAATCACATCAAAGCCGTTTTGCAATAGTTGCTTGGCCCGTGCGCTCAGAGACTCAAACGTTTTCTGACTGGCTTCCGCAGAATATAGTTCGGTCCACTGTTTGCGATCGGATTGTCGATGTGGATCGAGCCCGTAAATTTGTTTGCGAACGACGTCGGATCGCAACCTAATAAAACCATGTCGGTCGACAATTTGTCGTGCGCGGTAAGATTTGCCACTGCCCGAAAGCCCCATCGTGATCCACAATTTGGAAGTCCGCTCGGCAATTTGCCGCTCTGCATATTCGAGATAGGCAAGGCCGGCGGTCGAAAAGTCATTGTCCCGAGAAGGTTGTTGCGACATTCGAATGCAATCAACTTTGGCGCGGACCATAGCGCGATAGACCATATAGAAACGCAGCCAACTTAATCCATCATAGTCGCTTGACATTTCGGCAAAATGATTCCGCAGCCGATGACTCTGTTCGCGATACGAATGTTCACTAAGTTCCATCACCAAAAAAGCGATTTCATTAATCGTGTCGATCTCAAAGAGCGACTGATTGAACTCGATCGCGTCAAATAAAAAGAACTGATTGTCCCAAAACAAAATATTTCCTAAGTGCAAATCGCCGTGCCCCGCGACAATCTTGCCCAACTCTACACGCGAAAAGAAATCTTGTTTCCGGTTCTTTAATTGCTGTAACGTCCACGCGTGCAACCGCCCAATCCGCGCTTTAATCTCGCCCGATCGCTCCATAGCCTCTAAGTACTCAAAGTTTTCGAGCGTCGCATGCCGCAGGTGTTCCCAAAGTTGCTCGGCTGGCGTGGAAACCGGGGCGAGTTGTCGCTGTATGTTAACCAACCATTCGGCCAATCGTTCGATTTGATCGGCGGACATTTCGCCGCGTTCTAGAGTGGACTGCAAAAGTGATTGTTGCGGAAATTGTTTCATCCGCACCGCGTAATCAACCGCTTGTGGAAATTCGCGATGGTCTCCCGGGGCAATCACCAACCCCGACGATTGGCGAATGATGGCAACGACATCGATATACAAGTCGCCACTCCAAATCGCATTACGTTGAACCTCCAATTCACAATTGATTCTGCGTTTCTCGGCTGTCGAGTAGTCGAGGAAATCGTATTTGACCGGTTTCTTAAACTTGTAAGCCTGTTCGCCGGTCAATAACACCCATGAGATATGCGTTTCGATGATTCGCCGCTGCTGGAGATTAGTTTCCGATGACGTACCCGGAATCTGAATGTCCAGAATGTCTCGGTCATACGCGCGAAATTCATCGGAATTCGACATGTCGGCGATTCCTTTCATAAACGAAATCGTGAGCGTAAAAAACTTCGTTTCAGGTCAGCTTGCCAATTCAATACTCTCACCGGAAAAACCAAGCTCTTGTTTGACCCAGTGTCTAGTCTTTAAGTGTCGAACAATCGACGCGGCATGCGCTGGATTTGGTCGAGCAGTTTTTCCATACTTATTGAAATAGGCGCAACGATCGGTTGGAACTCCTCGGGATCTAAGCCCGTGGCGTCGGGCGCGACCCATTTGGCAACTTCGACCTCTAAGGCCTCCAGCCAATCGGGCATTTCCAAACCGGCACCGCCTGATTGTGGCAACAATGCATTGCAATCGTTATGAATTGCGGCAAAGGCTTCTTGAGAAATTTTTTCAGAAGGATCTCGCACCGCTGTTGCCACCAGCGCTACCAGTCTATCAATGTGCATTGGATGAATCAGGCGCCCTTCGATGTGGCGACCTATAGAAGCCATCTGTGCTGAATATTTCTCACGCAATCGTTTGAGCTTGGTCACGTACTTTTCCGCTTCGGTTTGCACACGTTCCCAGAGCGAATCTCGCCAGTGTTTGGCCACTTCAAATTCTTGTTGGCGGACCAAAACTTGATGAGCCCAGATAACTGGCCTTAGATGCCACAAGATCCGGTCATAGCGTTTTTCCAGCCGCAAGAAATCCAAAAGTATGTACAGCAACTCGCCGCGATCCGAATGGGTTGTCGAGGCATTGTAGTCGCGATAACGACCATAGTTTTCGTAAACTGCCTCAAGCGTGAACGACAACATTTCCACGGCATGATTGTGGGGGATTTGTGAGTCGATGTCATCCAAAAGCTTGGGACGTGGTTCGATATCGGACTGCTGCATCCGATATAGCCACGCATCGACACCTTGGTGCAATATTGCTCGCAAGTTAGTGAATTGCAGCATTTCTTGCGTAAACAAGTTGGAGCCATAGGTTTCAATGAATTTGACTACCGGAGCCCATTTGTGACGATCGGCAACGCGTTCCAATACACTCAATCGCAACGTATGGCTATGCTCCAACCACAACCCCAACATCGATTCGGTAATGTCTTCGATACACCCAAATAGCAAATTGTGGCTCGATTTCGAATGTTTTCGTTTGGTAGACTTTTTCTTGACCGATTTGGAACGGCCTTGGAATCGCAAGTCTTGTGATGCGCGGACGACTGCGGCCACCATCGACGTGAAAGCCATCCGGAACAATTCATCAAATTCAGTCACGGCCCCTTGGTCGATCGGCCACTTTCGTTCCATGGTCATGGCCGTTTCGGTCAATTCCAAAGTTTCATTGAGCAGGCCCAATCCGGGCAAACTGCCCAGCAATTCGCGAATCGCCGATTGGATACCCCGAAATTGGATGATCTCGGCCGGATCACCTTTTTTTGATAGTGGAATGTACAGCAGTCGTTTGCGCAATAAGAATTCATTGAGGTCTGCAAATCGATCGACCACATGGCGACGATCGCTCAGAAACATGGCGGCATAGACCGAAATCACCGGCTGTAAATCCTCTAATCGCGGATCAACTTCGACCAGCGCCGTATCGTTCAAGACATGATCAATTGCCAAAAACATGCCACCCAAGCTGCGAATGGCATTTTCGAACTGGACGCAACAATCAATAATTTGCTGCATCAACGTTTCTTTGAGCAAACGTTGGTGGTCGTAATGTTGCAGGGAGGCAAAATCAATTCCCGACCCTGGCAGTTCATATTGATTGACTTCATGGACCAAGCCAATCAATGCTGATTTGTGTGACAACGCTTGATCGAGCCATCCTGAAATCGTTTGGCGCTGTGCGTTGAGCAGTTCTTTTGCCGGCGGCGGTAAAACGAACTTTTGTGGTTGGTCATCATCATCCGTGCGAAATTGACTGGCAACTTGGATCAGTGGTAGTGTCGCAGCGACTTGCCAGTAACGAGCGATGGTTGTCAAAAAATCCAAACGATCAACAACTCGCTCGACCTCTGCTTCGAGTTCCGCGTCATCCGGTTTTCCAAATTCGAAGATATTGGCATCGATGCCGTCGTCGGACTCCGATTGGAATGTGATGTCTTCATAAGCCGCTCGTAAGCGATCGTCGGAGTCTTCTTCGGGAGAGCCCAGCTCAAATTCGGGAGCAAATTCATCGCTGTCTAAATCGGGGTTGCCCAAAATTGATTCGGCGTCTTCGTCCAAACCTATTACATCGTCATCATCATCATCGTCCTCGTCGTCGTCCGAATCGAGATATTTGCTTTCTAATCCGGAGTCGTCTTCGGGATCTCCCAAGGCGTCATCTTCGCCGACGGCAAACTGTGGTACGCGCCAATAGTGTTCGGCATTGGCCTCTAAGAAATCGTAACATTTGCGAACACGTTGCCAAGTTTCGGGCAGCAACAAGGGCGTCTTCATCACGCTCAACTTTTGCTCGATAATCCAACGTTGCAGCAATTCATGAAAGGACGCGTCTGCCTGAACCAACTCAATCGAATCGGCTTGACTGAGCCAATGAACCAGCAAGGCTTGTGATGTTTGGTAATCTTTTCGGTCAAGTAAAGCCTCAATCACGAGGGCATAGGCGCTGGCTGAATCGAACAGTTGTGCGTGTTGTGCCCAATACTCGATATCTCCCGTTGCAGCGCCGCCGCGATACCACAGATTTAGAGCCTGAGCAACTAATTCGGCGGCATTGAAAACGTTTTGCACGTCCATTGCCTCTGCCGAAGAGACCTCATGTGCCGCGTATCTTCGCCACCATTGCGACAAGTCGAAAAATTGCTGACGAATAGAACGGCAAAGTTCGTTTTGATTGCTGGCGGCGGCGTCGGCCCATAACCGAGAGCAATTGGCAAATAGGATATTCATGTAGGTCACCAGATCATCGATGCGGTGGTCGCGGGTCGAGTTTTCGGGTGAGGGGAACAAACTGTAATTGGCATCGAACCCCAAAATGTTCCAAGGGTCGACAATGGCGCCACATTCGATGCCGCGTTGCAAATTTGCCACGATATCGGCAATGCGGGCGGTTGCACCTTGCAAATCGTTATTGAGAATCGATCGCCGCAGGCCGCTCAACAAACAGTCAAGTTGGGTGTTAATGCGCGAGGACGCCACAGCAATTAAGTCGGCATGTTCTTGAGCAGCCGCATCGTAACCCATTCGCGCAAACAAGCTGGCCAATCGACTTTGGATTAATTGATAATCGCGGGCGTCACCCAATTCGCGATTGATCCATTGCCGCGCGGCTCCAAATGGCTGCAATCGCTGTTGAGCTTCGGCCTCCAACCGTTCTCGGTGTTCCGTGGACAATCGAGAAAGTAGCTGGGCATAAAACTGATCGCGATACCCGGCAATCACCGGCACCAATTTGCTCAGCGAAAAACTAGAGTCATATGCCTCAGGACCATGACCACTGACCCCGGCTCCCATTAAGATCGTACAGGCGAGCACCGCTCCACCCTCCGTCAAGAGCTGGTCGGCAGGCAAATGATTGTCCTGTTCGATACGCCGCAGCATTGCATCCAATGTAATTTGATGAACGATAAACCGAGAATAGTATCCTTGGTTGTCTACACTGTTTTCGTCCCATTGACCGAAATGGTGATTGGGACGGCGATTGACGGGATGATCGAAATCCAAGGCTCTGGGGTCGATCGCAAGTTCGCGCAAATGATCCAAGTCAAATTGAGCTGTCCACAACAAATGACGATCCGTGTCTTGAAGAATTTGCAGCGCGCGCAGCACTAATTCTCGGTAGCGTCCGGTCGCTACGCCAACCTGGCGATAGTACAGCGGAACGGGAGCCAACCATTCGTGTGGATACGGTTCCGTTTTTTGATTTTCCAGGGTTGCGACGGGTCGATGGCCCACATAGTCGTTCAATTTTGCGATAACGCGCGGCAACAAATGCTCCGGATCCGCACAAGTGGGATCTATCGACAGCACAATTTCCACGGTCTTTGCCAAAAAGAATGAGTTAAACAAAAAGTCATCAGTTTGGTGGAACAAAATGTCGCGATGAAATTCGCGATATCCGGTCAAAAGATATTGATCGATAAATCGCAATACTTGCTCCGCTTGATGGCATTTGGCAAAGGCAGGATTGGTCGATGAGAGGAGTTGAAGTTGTTCGTTCAGTTTGGCCAAAACTCGGCAAACAAGGGATGGGTTAGCCGGAGACTGGCCTGCTGGCGATTGCTCGATTGATTCGGATCGGAATAGGCTGTCTAAATTAATCCAGAATTGGGGATCGTGCGTTCCCGAGCTAAAATTAATATAGCCCAGAGTCGACTCCAACAAACGGGTGATTTCGGTTGCGTCCAAATCCTCGACACCTTTCTGTGGAGAGCGGTCATAGCCGCCTCGATTCGACCTCTATCAGCCCTTGCATCTACTGAGAACCATCCCAATACCGATTGTGTTTGGGTTTCCCAAAGGCATTCAAGTGTCTTGGTCGTGGCCAAAAGTTGTCGAATCCCCGTCTCAATCGGCGCGCTTGGTATAATCGGAAGTAGTCTTCCGAAAAACCGGCAATCGTCAAAGTCTCTAAGCTTATGGTAAAAATTGAACCGATTTTGGTCTAGGCGGCAGCGTTTTTCCCGAGAAATAGCGATCATTTTTAAAAAAACGTCGCTGGTTTGCCCGCTGTTAACTACAATAGAACGAACAATACATTTGCCTGCCGTCCCGCGATCGGGCGGCCAGGTCTAGTCCGTTAAAGCGCGGATAGTCCGTTTAGGGATGAGCGATTGGGAGATTTGAATATGCGGTGGTTGTTAACCCTGGCGGTTGCTTGTTGGTTGGCTGCGGTAACCCCAGCCCTTCCGGCACTGGGTCACGAAAATGATATAGGCATGATTTCACCGGTGATGGCCAATCGTGCCGGGATGACGGTCTCTTGGTTTACCCAGCTCGAAGCCGCGAGTTTCCGGGATCTCGCTTCCATTGAATTAGTTATCAACGAAAACAACTCGACTACCTTTTTTGAAGTCAAAGGTGGTCCGATGCGCGAAGTGATATCGCAGCACGATATTTCGCCTTTTGGCAAGCCGTTTGGTGTCGAAGACGCCGAGAAATATGCCGACATCCGTCGCGAGATCATGCAAGCGAAATTGCAGGCTCGCAATAAATCCGAAACGGTAACGGTCAATAAATATACCTTGCCGCAAACAACGGTGTTTGCGATGAATCATATGTCGACGATCCATGCAATCGATGGTGAGACCGGTAAAACCCTTTGGAAAACTAAAGTCGGTTCAACCCGCTATCCAGCCATTGGCCTGGGCGCCAGCAAAACCCATGTCGCTGTGGCAAATGGATCCACGGTTTATTGCCTTGCCGCAGATACAGGCAAAGTCCTCTGGGAACGCCGGGCCAGTCATGCAATTGGCGATAGTCCTGCCGTTTCTGATGAAGCCGTATTTGTTCCATTGATCAACGGTCGGCTAGAGGTGATGCCAATCGAGATGAAAGGTATAAACACCGGAACATTTACATCGATCGGCCGCGCTCTGTCGACTCCTACGATTCTAGGTGATCAAGTTGCATGGACTACCGACAATGGTTTGCTGAGCGTGGCGCCGAGTGATACCACGGACTCAATATTGTTTCGTTTACGCGGAGACAGTGCATTTGAATCATCGGCGACCGCCCGCGGTGGTTTGCTTTTCCTAGCATCAATCAATGGCTACGTTTATGGACTAGAACAAGCCAAAGGCCGAAAAATTTGGTCGATCTCTTTGGGCGAACGTATTTCTCAGGCACCAGTAGTCGTGGGCGAACACTTGTATATTTTCTCCGATTCCAAGCGAGTTTTCCAGCTTGATGCTCGACTCGGCTCACTCAACGGTGAATGGGGAGCCAATTTAGGAGACGTTGTCGGATATATCGGCGCCAGTCAAAAGAACTTGTATGTGATCAATGGTGTTGGCGATGTGATGGTCGTCGATATGGCCTCGGGACAAGCGGTGGGCTCGTTAGGTTACCGCGGCGGCTTGAAAGCCTTGCCAAATACGCAAACGGATCGTTTATTCGTCTGTACCGAAGGTGGGATGTTACAGTGTTTGCGAGAAATCCCTAACGTCGTACCGTTTTTCCATGCCGACGAATTCGCCATCGCTGCCAAGCCCACTGCGGAACCAACCGGTGAAAAAAAGGCAGATGAAGCCGAAGAAGGCGAAGACGTATTTGATATTTTCGATCGTAACAAAAAGCCACAAGACAACAAAAACCCAGGTGGTGCCGAAGACCCCTTCCGTCGTGGTGGAACCGGTGGCGGAACCGGTGGCGGCTCTTCGACCGAAGACCCCTTCCGGCGCGGGGGCGGTTAATTCTGGCAAGAGATCGATAATAGTAGATCGATTGTCCTCGATTGATTTTGGTCTAGCGGTACAGTAGTTGTCTGCACCCGACAGCACGCCGTCGCCGCCGCGAGATTTGCGGCGTGTATCTTTGGAAGTGGCTGAGTCGAAAGCCGCAAATCTCGCTCTGGCTTGCCGTTAAACGTTGCGTTTGAGCCGAACGAGTGTCTACAAGCATTATTATTAGCCCGGGGGTAAAGTGGTTGTCTGTACCCGACAACACACCGTCGCCGCCGCGAGATTTGCGGAGTATATCTTTAGAAGTGGCAGAGTCGAAAGCCGCAAATCTCGCTCTGGCTTGCCGTTAAACGTTGCGCTTATCCTCACTCGTTGCGATCAAAGTAACACGATTGTCCTTTATTGATTTTGGTCTAGCGGTACAGTGGTTGTCTTTACCCGACAACACGCCGCCGCCGCGAGATTTGCGGAGTGTATCTTTGGAAGTGGCTGTCTCGAACGCTGCAAATCTCGCTCTGGCTTGCCGTTAAGCGTTGCGCATCAGCAGAGAAACCAATACTCTCTCACCCGTCTTCAACTCATTCGACGGCAGCCACTTTACTTTTTTTCCATCAACCAGGCAACCAGACCTTTTTGCGCATGAAGGCGATTGTTTGCTTGGTGAATGATCGCACTTGCGGGCCCATCAATCACAGCGGCAGACACTTCCTCGCCTCGACGTGCAGGCAAGCAGTGTAAAAATTTTGCACCCGGCAATGCTTGATTCATAAGCGATTCAGTTACCTGAAAATTCGTAAATGCAACTTTGCGCTGCGCGTGCTCGGACTCTTGCCCCATGCTGGCCCAAACATCTGAGTAGATAATATTAGCGCCGGCGACGGCGGAGTTGGCGTTGGCATATTGCGCCACGGCATTTTTACCGTAAGCACTTTGCAGCGATTCAATCCACGAAGGATCGAATTGATAGCCAACTGGCGAAGCAATCCGAATGGGCACGTTTAAGTGACAACAGATTTTCACCAAGCTTTCCGCCACATTGTTTGCGTCTCCGACATAAGCAATCACAGCATGTTCCAAACTGCCTAGCAATTCTTCGACGGTCAACAGGTCAGCCAACGCTTGGCACGGGTGAGACTTGTCGGACAATCCGTTGATAACCGGGCAACTACTATACCGAGCTGCTTCGACAATATCTTGATGGTGTTTGGCGCGAATGACCAAAAAGTCCAGATAGCTGGTCAAGACAGGGATAAAATCACATACGGGTTCGCGTTTTTGCCAGCCCACGTCATCGCCCAAATACAAGCTATTGCCACCGTGCTGCGCCATTAGGGCTTCGAAACTTACACGAGTGCGCAAGGAGGGCTTTTCGAACAACAAGCCCAACACATGTCCTGCAAAGATGGGCTCGCGGGTGCCGCGCTCAAAGTCGTATTTGAGAGATCTCGCTATCGCCAATATTTCCTGCGTTTCTTCCGGTTGCAAGTCATCTAACGAAATAAGGTGCCGCATGGTTGTTTCCCATTTGAAATGAAAAGTTATTTGCAGATGACGGTGCCGATGCCCTGCGTTGTATAAACTTCCAACAGCAACGAATGGCGGACCCGACCGTCGACGATGTGGATTTTGTTGACCCCCAGTTTCAATGTTTCCAGGCATCCTTCGATTTTAGGGATCATGCCAGCCGAGATTTGTCCGGACTGAATCATTTCCAATGCCTGTGCTTGATTGATCGACGAAATTACCGACGAGGCGTCTTGAGGATCACGCAATACACCTGGGATATCGCTGAGGAGCACGAGTTTTTCAGCGTTTAGTTCAGCCGCCAAAGTGGCTGCGGCGGTATCGGCATTGACGTTTAATTTCTGTCCGTCGGGCGTTTGGCACATGGACGGAATAAAAGGAACTTGTCCGGCGTAACATAGATTGTCGATAACCAACCGGTCGACATCGGTAACTTCGCCGACAAAGCCCAAATCCAGCCGCTGTCCAGCATCGTCCAACATATCTAGCGGGCGTCCGAACAAGACGTTGGTTGACTGAAAATTCAGCGTCATGGCGCGGCCGCCGATTTTTTCAAATTCCGCCGCCAAAAATTCGTTAGTTTCAATTGCCAAAACTTGTTCGACGATCCGCAATGTTGCTTCGTCTGTATATCTTCGCCCCTGAACAAATCTCGGTTCAATCCCAGCCTCTTTCATGGCCGCCGAAATCCTGGCTCCGCCGCCGTGAATGACCACGGGACGCACACCAACAGTCTCCATAAAGTGGATATCTAACAAAACGTGATGCAACGACTCGATGTGATCGATCAGGCTGCCACCAATTTTGATAACTACCGTTTTGTCGCGAAACTGTCGGATCCAACCGAGCGCTTCAATTAGCGTATTTGCCTTTTCAATTGCTTTCTGAACCAACGAACATCGTCTCCTGTTCCAGGGTCGCGAATAGAATACTACCGGATTTGACGCCACACGTTAGAGATAATTTGAACTGATTTTTGAATCTGTTCAAAGGTATGTGCCGCGGTGATGAAAAATCGGACTCGCGTTTGATCTTCGGGTACGGCGGGGTGCAGGATTGGCTGAGCGTTGATTCCCTGACGAAACAGTCCTTCGGACAATTGTAAAGCACGCACCGAGCTGCCAGTAATTACGGGAACAATCGGCGAGTCATGACTCAGTCCGGTATCGAGTCCCGCCGCCCGCGCCAATTGCAAGAACAAAGCCGAGTTTTCTTGGAGTTTTTTGACGCGGGAAGAATTCTCGCGCAATAGACTCAATGACCCTAATGCGGCACCCACATTGGCCGGTGGGATGCCGGCGGCAAATACGTAACCCGGAGTAGTGTATCGCAAATAGTCGATCCAATTTGAAGAAGCCCCGACAAAGCCGCCGCAGCTGCCAAACGTTTTACTGAGTGTGCCCATCCAAAACTCGACGTCTTGCCGATCAACACCCTGCATTTCGCCGATGCCGCGTCCAGTCGAACCCAACGTACCAATCGAGTGAGCTTCATCGACAAACAACCAGCACTTATGTCGTTTCTTGACTTTGACGAATTGGTCGAGCTGTGGATAATCGCCATCCATGCTATACAGGCCTTCAATGGCCACCAGCACACGACGATAGTCAGGGCGAATTTCACTTAGGATTTGATCGAGGTCGCGATAGTCGTTATGTTCAAATGGACGTCGGCGCGCCCCCGACAACTCCGCCCCCTGAATGATACTGTTGTGGGCAAATGAATCGTGTAGAATCAGGTCGCCGGCACCGACCAAATGCCCGATCACGGACTCATTGGTCGCATGGCCACCTGGAAACGTAATCACGTCTTCAACACCCAAAAACTCAGACAGTTCATATTCCAATTGTTTGTGAATGGTCTTTTCACCACTGACCAACCGACTGGCCGACACGCTAGTGCCAAATTGATCAATTGCTTGTTTAGCCATTTCGGATACGTGCGGATGGCCCGACAAACCCAAGTAATTGTAACTTGAAAATGAAATCAATTCGCGATCTTCGATGTGGGTCGTATCGGCAATCACCCCTTGATGGACCGAAAAGTAAGGGTTACGTAGACCGGTTTTTTTGATTTGATCTTTGGTGCGATTGAGTCGAATGTACTCGGGCGTTTTTTCCAGAATATAGTGTGATTCGGGAATGGGGCCTTCGGCCGATCGAACAATTGGAGTTGGCGGGGAGATGCCGCCCGGATTGATCAATTCAGTGCCAATATGTTTGGCCACAGCAGCGGCAACTTCGCGCACCGTCTCGACTTCTTGTAATACTTCGTCCGGAATTCGCCCGCCAAACGCCGACTCCAATTCACGCGCAATCTCCAGTCGCTCCAAGGAATCGAGTCCGAGGTCAACCACGATATTGGAGTTGGGCGTCACGTTTTTTGCGCGTTCTTTGCCCACTTGTTTTACAAAACGGATGACGGTCTCGATGATCAATGGATTGTCGCCAATCCCTAGTTCCCCGGTGGTGGTCAAACCTCGTTCGGCTTCCACGTCAGCAGTGGTTGGCGACTGATCAAAGACAGACCAGCTTTGCACGATCAGTAGTTTTTTCTCCAAATAGTTTTGACGACACGCATGCCGCTGCACTTTGCCACTGGAGGTTTTAGGAACTGATCCGGAACGCACCAAGATTACGGCGTCGGCTGGGATATCGTGCTCGGCGATAATTCTTGCTCGAACTTGGTCGATAATATCTTCCACGCGAAAATCAGGACCACGTTCGACTTCGCAAACGACGATTAAATGTTCGCGATCCCAATGTTCCACGGCAAAAGCGGCAGCGCCACCACTGCGCAGACGCGGGTGTGTCGCTTCAACCGTGGCCTCAATGTCTTGCGGGTAACGGTTTACACCGCGGACAATGATCATGTCCTTTAAGCGACCGGTTACATACAATTCGCCGCCAGCGATAAAACCTAAATCGCCCGTACGCAAGTAATTTGTCTGCGGATCGTGCGCCAATTTCGATTCAAAAGTCCGTTGGCTCTCTTCGGGTTTATTCCAATATCCTTGACCCACACTGGGACTCTTGACCCAGATTTCGCCAATTTGATCATCGGTCAATGGTACGCGTCGTTCCGGGTGAACAATGAGTACCGATTCACCCGGCAACGTGCGACCGCAACCAACTAATAGCTGGGCCTGGCGATCGGTTGGATCCACCAAATGCACTTTGTGCTGGGTTAATTCGTGGCGATCGAAAGCTCGAATGATGGGTTCCTCGGACGTCTTTCCGCCCGTCACAATCAATGCGGCTTCGGCCATCCCGTAACAAGGATAGTGGGATTGATGCCGAAACCCACAGGCCGCGAATTTATCTGAAAACGCACGCAAAACCTCACCGCGGACGGGTTCGGCACCGTTAAATGCCAACGACCAACTCGAAAGGTCCAACGAAGCCATTTGTTTGTTGGTGACGCGCTCCGTGCACAAGGAGTAGGCGAAATTAGGACCTCCGCTAACGGTAGCATTGAAGTCGGATATCGCTTTTAACCATCGACTGGGCTTGGTCAAAAAAAATACGGGAGACATCAGCGCATTGCTAATACCGGCAAATAGCGGGTTGAGGACACCGCCAATCAAACCCATGTCGTGGTACACCGGCAACCAAGACACACCTACCGATTCGCGCCCCAATTGAAACGCTTCAGTAATCATCGCGCAATTGGCCATCAAATTGGCGTGAGTCAGAACCACACCTTTAGGCGACCCGGTCGATCCCGACGTGTACTGAATCAATCCGATATCGTTTGCCGCCAGCTTGGGACTAACCCAATCGCGACAGAGCTCCGTGGGCACGGTGTCGACAGCCACCCAAGGAATATTTTTGAGGCTGGGAGAATCTTCTAGCATCCCCTCCGAACGCTGAACCACGTCGTGGACGGTCAGTGCAATTGCGGCCGCCGCATCTTCACTGATCGCATTGATCCGCCCCATATTGCGATTTCGCCGAGGTGGATAAGCTGGTACGGGCACTACACCGGCGTAATAACAGCCAAACAATGCTTCGATAAATTGAAACCCAGATGGGAACATCAACAAAGCGCGTTGGCCGCGCATGCCGGCAGCAACCAAATACGCTCCGATAGCCCGAGCTCGCGTATCAAGTTCCCCATAAGTCATGCTTAAGTACTTGGACTCGTCAGCTATAAAGCGGAACGCGACCTCATCTGGCTGGGCGGAAGACCAATATCGCAGCCGTTCGTAAAAATTGGTTTCTGGGGGTGAAAATGGTGCTAGCAGGTCAGCGAGATCCATTTCCCTTTCTACGATTGCCATTCTGTCATCCCAATTTTCTATTAATTCGCGGATGCGCCATGTGACGGACCGATCTAACCCTGTTATCGGCAGGGAATCCCCATTGAAAATCGATTCACCCAGGTTTGGATCCTGGATTTGACTGAACAGGTCCGAATATTTTTGGGAATAACCCGTTTCCGACTTTCCCACGCATCTCCAACAAACCAATTTTTTGAAGCTCGGATTATATCAGTTTTCTGTGGGTTTAATTAAGGGGACCTCGATAGCCGGGTCCGGGGTAACCGTTTTTTTGTTAAGTTACCCAAATGTTCGGCTGGGAAGGACATTTTTAGGGGGGAGAGATTTGGAAAGTTACAAGTTAGTAATGCCGGAAAACCTCAATCATTACGGCCGATTGTTTGGCGGTTATATGCTTAAATGGGTCGACGAAATCGCTTGGATTGCGGCGACCCGCGAGTATCCCCAATGTCGATTTGTTACCATCGGCATGGACAAAGTCGAGTTTAAACATGGGGTCCGCCAGGGAACTATTTTGCGGTTTGAAGCGCGTGTTCATCGGCAGGGAACAACGAGTGTTACGTACCAAGTCGACGTGTTTTGCGATCGCGACAGTTGTGGCCCCGACGCTATATTTTCGACGCATGTCACGATGGTCAATGTCAACGATACGGGCGACAAGCAGCCAATTGGCTAGAATGTCCAAGACCCGAGTTCAGCAAATTTGCGGCTTTGGCTGTAGAGAATTCATGTTCGATTTTGACGTATAGGCCGGTTTTCCGGTGGGTTTTGGGCGACATCTGCGATGCGCCCGCAGTCGACTTATTTCCTCTGGCAATTGGGGAACTAAGATAAAAACTAGAGAGCTGGTGTTCGCGGTAAAAATTTGACCGGCACAGGTAATTGGGCCAAAATGGTATTTCTGGCTAATCGGCTGGAATGGATTGCCGCGAGGCACACGATTTGGTTATCCATGAGAAGCAATATGTCAAATCTCGCAAATTTGTCAGTTGACGCCGAAAGCACCGCTCGAGCGGTCGCCAAGCCGCGGATGTCGATGAAACGCTGTCGAGCCTGTTTCCGATATGAAAATCATCTCGTCGTCCCCATTAACCCGTTTTTATTAGGGTTTCTTACGGTTTTAACTTGCGGACTAGTTTTTTTTGTTAGACCATCGCGCTGTGTTTGTTGCGGGAAAATGCGAATCGGGTAGACGGTAGATTGGGAAAAATATTGGTCGTTGTAATTGGACCATTGTGCGGGAAACGATAACAAGACACGATATCAAGACTCGTGATCGTGTTGACCCAAAGGGAGTATTAGGGACCGCATGGCGGAATCGATCGGCCGGATAACGATTTGTGGAATGGGTGTCGTTTCACCTCTGGGGATAGGCCTGGATGCTTTTTGGGAAGCGTTGTCTCAAGGTCGCAGTGGGGTCAAATTTCGACCGTTTTTGGATGGCAAGCAAAGCCCGTATAGAATCGGCGCGACGATCGATGATTTTGATGGAAAACATTGGATAAAGCCGCGAAAAGCGATGAAAGTGATGTCGCAGCCAATCCAATTTGGTTGTGCGGCGGCGCAAATGGCGATAGACTCAGCTGGTTTTTGTAGTGGGGACCGTCCGGCCGACCGAATTGCGGTGGTTGTTGGTTCAAATCCCATCTATGCCGACCCGCCGGAAATGGCTTTGGCATTTGCGAAATGTCGTGTTGATGGACAGTGGGATATTGGAAATTGGGGCGATCAATTTTCTTCGGCTGTGCCTCCGTTATGGATGCTGCAATATTTGCCGAACATGGCGGCGGCGCATATTTCCATAGGTCAAGATGCTCGCGGCCCCAGCAACTCGATTTGTCAAGAGAATTGCTCGTCATTGTTAGCTGTGATTGAGTCGGGCCTATTGCTGCAACGCGGCTGGGCTGACATCGCTTTGGCGGGTGGCACTGGTTCGCTGACATCACTCACCGGAATGGTATATCGCGGTCCGGCCACATTGGCCGGGCAAGTTGAATTTCCTGAACTACTACCCTGCCCCTTTGATGCCGAGCGAGACGGTCAAGTGATTGGTGAAGGTGCCGGCATGTTGTTTTTGAGTCAGGATTCTGCAACGACGGCAGCAAAACCGTTTCGGCCATTGGCAAATATCTCGGGTTGGGCGCGAGGATTTTGTCCGCCAGATCGTGACGACGCTCCACGTTTTCTGGCACAACTGATTCGTGAGGCGTTGGCCTTCGCGGAAATAAAAGCCAGCGAACTTGGACATGTCAACGCTCATGCAGCGGGCTTGCCCGACGTCGATCGTTGGGAAGCGCAGGCGATTGCGGAGTCGGTCGGAGAGGTTCCGGTGGTGGCTTGGAAAAGTTATTTTGGCAATTTGGGTGCGGGTTCCGGAGCGGTTGAAATGGTGGCCAGTATTTTGTGTTGGCAGCACCACTGTTTATTGCCCACCAGAAATCTTAGACAGCTCGATTGCGAATGTCCGGTCCGTGTTTTGACGGAGCGAATAAATTTACCCCCTAAACCGTTTCTCAAGATTTCGTTGGACCCAACTGGGCAAATGGTGGTCGTTGTTGTTCAGCCTCCAAGCGCAAACGTTTAACGGCCAGCCAGAGCGGAATTTGCGGCGATCGTTTTGGGCAAGCGCAACGTTTAACGGCAAGCCAGAGCGGAATTTGCGGCGATCGTTTTGGGCAAGCGCAACGTTTAACGGCAAGCCAGAGCGGAATTTGCGGGCGTTCGACCTAGCCACTTCAAAAAGTGTTATCCGCAAATTTCGCGGCGGCGACGGTGAGATATCGGGTAACGGCAATTATTTAACGCTGGGCGCAAAACGTTTGCCCTAGATCGTTTCGATCCTTATGGCAATTAGTTTGCTTGTACCCGATATCTCACCGTCGCCGCCGCGAGATTTGCGAGGTGTATCTCTGGAAGTTGCAGAGCCAAATGCCGCAAATCTCGCTCTGGCTTGCCGTTAAACGTTGCGCTTGTCCTCACTCGTTGCGCTTGAGCAAAACGATCGCCGCAAGTCTCACGCTGACTTGCTAAAATCAAAATCGTCTCTCTAAGCCGCGGATTTGGTGAACAAGTACTTAAACTCGGCAGATTGGTCCCAAGCTTCTTGGGTCGGTCCGTCAAACGTAATTCGCCCCGCATCCATTATCAAAACTCGATCTGTAAGCTTAAGCGAACTGACGCGATGCGTCACCACAAACGTCGTACGCTGCCGAATGAAATCGAGCAACCCATGATGCAACAAACTTTCTGTTTTGCCATCAATTTGACTGGTGGCTTCATCCAAGATCAAAATTCGCGGATCAGCCAGAATTGCGCGAGCTAAAGCAACGCGTTGCCGTTGGCCAGCGGAAAGTTGCCGGCCTTCGTCGCCAACCTGCGTGTGAAATCCATCATTCATCGTTTTTGTGAAATCAGTTACCAAGGCTAATTCGGCGGCCCGCATGATTTCAGCGTCACTGGCGGTCGCAGAACCGTATTTAATATTTTCCCAAATCGTGCCCTGAAACAATGAACCGTCCTGCGTCACCCAGGCAACCTGTTGCCGCAGTTTGCGCGGACTGACGTCACGGATATCGACGCCATCAATTGTGATCTTTCCACGATGCGGATCGTAAAAGCGAACTAACAAATTCATCAAGGTCGATTTGCCACAACCATTGGGGCCGACAATCGCCACCGATTGGCCAAATGGAACGGAAAACGAGACACCTTTGACCACAGGCTGATTCGGGCGATATGCGTATACGACATCTTGAAAACTAATCTCTTGGGAATGAAATGGCAGTACCACTCCAGGTGTTCGCGGCACAACTGTCGGCTGCACATCAAAAGTTTGCAGTAAGCTTTCGCTTACCATGCCGCCACGGATCAATTGATTGATGACTTCGCTCATCTTGCGAGCCGGATCACTGGCACCGCCCAACATCGTGAAAAACAACAATAACTGACCCGGCGTTAAAGGGCGATTCGTAATGGGCAAACCAAAAATATCCGTTTCCTGATTGAGCACCAAATAAGCACCCACCAAAATGGAAAGCGAAATTGAAATGATTCCCAACATTTCAGTAATCGGTCGCAACAGCGAATCATAAAGCGAAATCTTAAGCGAGATCCGATACAAGCTATTGGCGTTGCTCTTGAATCGTTTGCGTTCGCTCGGTTCACGGTTGAAAATTCGGACGGTCTTAATCGAGCTAAAAGTTTCAATCAACGTTTGAAACACATGAGACATGCCCTCAATTTCGCGATGTGTCGAACGTTTCATGCGTTTTGATAGATAGCGAATCAGAAATCCGCCGATCGGTACCGTAATCAATGATATTAGCAACAATGGCCAAGAGATAAGGGCCGCGCCAATCAAACAAGTAATCATTTTCAGCGGTTCTCGGATCATTCGACCAAAAAATGCTTGCAAGCCCGCGCTGATCATTTGCATATTATGGGAAAGGTGGGTCATCATATTGGAGGTCCCCAGCTGATCGATTCGCTGTTGGTCCATCTCCAATGCTTTACGGTAGTAAACACGACGCAGGTCGGATACCGTGCGATTGGCCACACGTGCCACCAGCAAAGTACTGAAGATTAACAACACACCTTTGATAAACGATGTGGCCAACAGCCACACGAGTGCCCAGAGCAGAGTTTGAAAGGGAGAATGGGGCGCATACCGTGCGACCATCGGTTGGACGGAGATGTACCAGTCCAAGGCCGCTTGTTCGGCCGCGACACGTTGCTGTTTGCGTTCGATTTCATGTTGGAGCCGATGGAGATTTTTGTCACCAGCCTGTTCCAATTGCAACTGCAATTCCGCCACTTCTTTTTGGAATTGAGCACTTTGATCCGTGGCCGTTTGAATTTCTTGTTGCAGCCATTCATGGGCCGATTTTCCATCGAGCACAATTTCAACCACCGGATAAACGGTCGAAATGCTGGCTCCCCACAACACGGCAATTAGAAACGATGCCAACGTCGCGCCCATAATGGACCATTTGTACCGACAGGCATACAGGACGATGTTGAAAAAAGACTTCATTTCATATCCACAGAGATGGCAATTCTAATGCGCCGGGTAAAAACGAGCTGGAGCTAAAGCGCCGCGATAATGGCAATTGTTGGGGAGTGTGTCAATAAGAAATCAAGCCGTTTGACGCTTTCAAATTCCACATTAAGATCCGATATCGGCCAAAGCTGAATTCCAAGCTGGCTGCATCGCAAAGTGTGGCTGTGCAGCCCCACAGTCGTGAACTTGTTCTTGAGTTTTGGCAAAAAACCGGAATCCGTCAGTTGCGAAACTAACCAGGCTTGGCGGCACTGACGCAGCAACCACTAAGGGGCCATCGACGGTAAACTCAATTTCCGTCCATGTTCCATTAGTTTCGACTAGGTGTTTGGGAACTTCAAAGCTGATGTCAACGGCCCGCGGTTGATCCGGTTCCGGCGGTTGAACTTGAAATTCGTGTTTTACGGTCGTACCGGAAACCGCGATTCGCAGCGATTGAACAAACCTAAAATCGGCAACCACACGCATTACGAATTCCACACGGTAATCGCGAGAACTCAACAGCGGCAAGAAAATCGTCGAGCGATTTGTCGGTCCTGACCACCGCAAGAATCGGTTCTTAAATTGGAATCGAGGGTGCCAACCTGCGCCAAATACTTGGCCCTTAAAGTCGATAAAACCATCCGTCTGTTGACCCTGTTTGGTCGCTGTTCGTTGAAATCGACCATTGATAAACTGTTTCACCGTCGACTTAGGTGCAATCCGATCGTACTCTTCCAACCACCGCTGTTGCTGCCGCGTCAGCTCTGGGTAATCGGGAATTCCCAATTTGAAAAACGAATTGGTTTGAGAAAACTCCTCCCAATATTTGGCAAAACGTTGAATAAACAGTGTTTTGGCAAATTCATAAAGTTGCAGATCGAAACGCTCAGCAGTTTTTATTGATTCGTAATCGGTGGCCGTTAATTGCAAGCTACTTGTTTTACCCTCGGAGCCACTGGAATTGAATTGCAAGGTCAAAGGGCGATAGGGAGTGCCCAATCGAAAACTTAGCAAATCGATCGAGGCCGACATCCATTCACAAATACCCACAAAATCAAGCTGGCTAAGGCGCTTTTTTGCCGCTGACAAGATCGAATTGTCGATCATGATCGCCTGATCGGTTTGCGGGAAAATTCCGGCCAAATAACGTGTTTGCAAGTTGTCATTAAAACCTAAATGAAATTCGCTCTGAATCAATTCCACAATCGACAATTTCTGTGCGGCTTCGTAATATTCGACCCATTCCGGACGTCCGTTGGCGACGGCAATTTGCACTAATTCGTCGAAGCAACTGCGGTTAAATGTGTAGTTGGAAATCAAGCGTTTAATTGGGTTGCGCAACCAAGTAATAACGGGCTTGTCAGCGTTGATCCAATCGAAAATTTTTAATCCTAAATGCCCGCTCAAAAAACGTGCTTGCCGCACGATGGCTGGGTCCATCCTTTCGACCTCTTCCAAGGTATGGCAGGGTAACCATCCATCTGATGGAAAAAGATCGTGCAGCCAATAGCGGACACTAGTCCCCGCCGTTTTGGGGATATGCAAAAAATACAGCCCTTTTTCCTGAAATGGAATCGTCGGTTGTCGAGTTTTCTCAAAGGGCATGGCAATTCCTCGGAGTGGCACCTTTCGATTTAGGTCAAGCCACGCGGCGGCTAGCTACTAAATGATTCTTAAAAAACACAGTGTCTTTTTGTTCCAATCGGCCCGTCTGAGGATCGCGCCAACCTTCCATTTCATCAATCATCGTAAAACCTAAATCCGACATCATGTCCAGCATCTCCCGGTAGGTCTTGGCCTGCGGATGCTCGCGTTCAATCGTGAGTTCGAGAATCACGGCGTCCACATTGTCTTTGAAAAATTGCAGGCCGCCGTTGACAACCAAATGCTCCGCATATTGAACATCAATTTTTATCAGCGTTCGGCCCCGCAGTTGTTTCCGCCGGGCAAGCTCATCGAGCGTCAATACTTCGACGCGAGCGACGTCACATTTGCGCGTGCGTTCGTCGACTTTAAGCAAAGACGTGCCATACAGATCGTTGGAGACAAGAATTTCGGTTTGGCCGCATTTGTCGCTTAAAGCGGCTTCAACAAGTTCGTACGATCGAAATGATTGTAAGTAATAGTTTCGCGCTTGTTCGCTATAACGAGACATCATCGGATCGACCAGAACAAATTTGGCGTCCGGGAAAATAGTCGCGGCTGTCCACGACCAGACGCCAGTTGACGCACCGACGTCAACAATCACGTCAGGTGCCAAGCCTTGGCGTTTGATCCGATTTAACATTTGCCAAGTATCACGGAACGACCAGTGAACATTAGTCGGCGGCTCGGCATCGAAGAAGCAGCTGAATTCGCCCGGTTTCGGCGGAAACAGATCTTCGAACCGAGTATCAACCGGCTGTTGTTTGTCGACGGATTGCCACAGCCAGTTTTCCAAATCATGGGCTGAAAAGGAATTAGAAAGGCGCTGAGCGCGTTGTCGTATCTCTAATTGATGTTGTGGTTGCACAATCATTTGCACGGCTTGTCGCAATGCCGTCCCATCGTAATCGATCGAATCGCCCAATTCGAATCGCTGAACGAATTTAGCGGCAGCTGTCTCAGGGCTTCCCAAAGTAATTACCGGGAGATGGGAGGTCGACACGACAAACGGGATTCGGCTTGGCAAACTCAAGCGCGCGATACTTTCTCGCGAACCTTCGCCCGTTAATTGACCGGACGGCATTAAAGCAAACGGTCGACGGCGCAGCTCGTCCACTAAAGCCTGCCCCCATAACGAGTCATGCAAATGAATACCGTCAGCCGCTAAGTCCTTTACCGAGTCTTTGAGCCACACGGCTTCTGGATTGTTGCTGTACCAATCGACTTGCAAACCGCTGTCGCGAATCGTCTTTCGCAATTGTTCCAACCAAGCTCGATCCCAGATATTGCCGATCAAAATTCCCCGAGGTAAATCGGTTTCCGTTGCTTTTGCCGGTTCTTGGCGTCGAAAGACTTGAGTAAGTTTGCGCCACCAATCACGTTTTGCGGGTTGCTGACTGAGGTTCAAACTGGCCGTTGAGAATTGAGGCATTATCAACTGGTCAGGAATTAAATTTTGAGGAACGATCGGCGGCAAAACCCACGCCTTGCGGCCAAATCGCTGCTCGTAAGCCTGCCGCATTTCAGGTGAGATCACCAATAACACATCACTCTTGTTAATCGCCTCTTCCGCTACATCGATGGCGATTTCTTGGCCAAACAGACAGTTGTCATCCATCACATGCAGCGCGATTTTGGTATGAAATAAATCCCGCAAGGCCATCGACAAATAGAGATCGCTTTGGAAGTACGGCACAACATAAGCTTGTTTTGGAGGTGCGTCGCCAAACCACTCATAAACCTGGTCGTAAATTTGATGCCGCGACATTTTGTGATTGGGCAAGTAGTGATGTACGCGGGAATGAGCGCGATCGTCGTTGTAACAACGCATCGAATTCACGGTTGCCACTTGGCCTAAATCTGAGATTAAATATTGAATCAATAGCCCCGTTCCGTGCCGCGCATTGATCTCGCAAGGTGCAATCACCACCCGATCACATGCGGGATATCGGCTGCCGCCTTCTTGAGCCACTTCCATCCCTGGCATTTTGACTTGCCATATCGGTAGCAAAGGTTCAGGCGATTTATGGCCAAACCAACCCGACTTTTTGCCTTTTACATTGCTTTTGATATCTTTGGACCGAGCTGATGCAAACGGAATCGTCGCTTGTTGAACGGCGCCAGGTGTAATCACTTCAATCGAGCATACGGGCATTCCCAATTGACGCCGCCCGTTTTCTGCCTTTAAAGGCTTGGCGCTGATCGAGAGCCGCTGCTCACCATGAATATCACACCACGAAGGTTCGACGCTAAATTTGAGCTTGCCCGATTCAATTACCAAACTTGATGATGGAATCTCATGCGAGTTCCAATGCAATTGAAAAGGAAAATCCAAATTCGCTCCACGCAACGAACCGGTGTCAAGGATCACCTCACAGGCTTGCGGCAGCATCGCAATACGAACCATCGCAACCGGTTCAGTCCATCGAAATGTATGACCAGCATGTTGTTCCAGTTCGTGGAAGTTCACCAAACGGGCGTCTTCGGGGGCATTGCAAGTCATGGAAAAGAGCGATGAATTTGCCACGTTATTTCTTCCTGAAAAACTTGGGTTTGATTTGGAGCCGACACCAGTTCAACCGGCAATGTCGATTGACCAGTAGCCAAGGCAACTTTATCCCTCCACGGACCATTGAACCATCATTGGCTTGGTCAAACGCGAAGTTTGCGCACAAAAATGAAAACAGCATCCCTGTCATCAAAATTCGGCTAACAATTTTGTTAATCGTTAAAGATTAAAGACTCTTTTAAGGATATCTTCCCTATTCGTCAAACCCAATCTCGTATCGCTAGCAGTTGCAGGGGTTTAGCTAAGTTCAATCGTAGGATTACTTGCAATCGCTGCGGTCTCGCTAGTCGTTCGAATTGCCAGCACAGCAGCCGAACATTTTACCTAATCATTTTAAGCGGAACTTTCTTGACGACATTTTTTCGGACCAAATGTTACACCCGATAGCAACCTTAACGCAATTGCAATCGGGCAGCGCCCCATGCGCTGCATAGCTAGCACCAGATGCAGAATCGCGTCGTTGACCATAACTGTCGAACACAGATTTACCGCTAAATTTCAAAAAGGGATGGACGGGAACATGCGAGTATCCATTCAACGAGCCTTGGCCGCGGCAATTTTAGGTTGTTGGGCCAGCTTAGGGGCGGCTCAAACGACCAGCACCATATCGGATATCCCTAATAACAAACAATCTTATCCTTGGCGCATCAGTGATGAGCTGAGTGCGTCGCCGCAAACACCGGCGGCTACTCCGGCTCCGATAGCCCCAGTGATTAATGCTTCCGGGGTCACGTTTAAACGATTTGGTACACAGGATCCACAAACACAAGATCCAGATCTGTCCAAATATAATCCCGATGTAC
This sequence comes from Pirellulaceae bacterium, assembly GCA_041739975.1. Taxonomy (GTDB): domain Bacteria; phylum Planctomycetota; class Planctomycetia; order Pirellulales; family Pirellulaceae; genus BJ22. The sequence goes on along the minus strand of JBGSMY010000293.1, from coordinate 536 downwards.
CGCAAGCTCCGGCCAATGCAGCGCCTGGATCGACCGAGCGGCAGCCCGGTTTGTCAGTGAACAGCAACGCGACTGACGAGGGGTATGGTTTTCAAAACAATCAATGCGATTGGTGTCAAATTGGCGAGGTGAAACGGATTTTTGCTGGGTTGCCGGGTCGCACCGCACTAGGTGGATTTGCACAGGCCGGATACCACGATCGCAACAACTTGGGTTTCAATAACCGCCAAGATCAAATTAATACTCACCAGTTGTGGTTCTTTGCCGATCGCTCGGCTCAACAAGGCGCTGGCTGGTCGATGGGCTATCGCGTTGATGCGGTCTATGGAATCGACGGTCAAGATATTCAATCCACTGGAAATTCGCCAACCGGCGCACCTACCGGATGGGACAACTCTTGGGATTTCGGTTCTTACGGCTGGGCGTTGCCGCAAGCCTATGTGAATTTCGCAAATTGCGATTGGAATGTTCGTGTCGGTCGATTCCTTTCACCGTTTGGCTATGAGGCAGTTCCCTCGATCGAGAATTTTTTCTAC
>JBGSMY010000282.1:0-4794 GCA_041739975.1 Pirellulaceae bacterium | reverse complement strand
AGCGGCTGCCAGCAGAGCCATGATCAGACTTTGAAACTGGGCGACAAGGATCTTGAAGAGGGACCGCTGTTGGGCCTGAGTCAGCGTATTGGAGCCGTACTCTGCGAGCCGTCGCGTGGCTTCCGCTGGAGTAATTCCACGCGTTGCATCACTTTGCAATCGTTCAGCTACTTCAGTCGCCGGCAGTGTATGCCACGCCTTTCCGAGCACCAGCTGACTTTGCGCATCAACAGATTGTGATTTAGATTGGTTTTCGTATTCCCGACCTAAGTTGCCCATCAAATTAACGTCCTTTTAGCGATCCGCGTGTATTCAGGAGAACGATCGCTGTACAGTCAGTATAGGAAGCAGCGCAACGGTGGAACACCGCAAGGTTTTTAAGCCCTGTAGTAAAAGCCTTAAGAATGCGACAACTATTGAAATCGATATTGTTCAAAATTTTAGTTGTATCTTCGACACTTAACATCGGTGTGTCCACCAATCGTTAATGGCGGATTCCACGATGCCCTATTTCCTATTCGCCGCGACAATAAAAATGCGAGATCAACAAACCACAATTTCATTTTGAACGAAAGCATATTAATGATTGAAACTCACTCGACAAAAGCGCCTGGTGTTAATACCAAAGAAGCTCAGGAACACTCCGAAGGCGTCGTCGCACGAACGTTGGAACGACAATCGGCCAAACTGCCTTCCGATATATGGCTTTGGGCCGCTCTGAGCTCGATGGGTATATCACTTGCGTGTCGACTTAAAGGTAATCGCGATCGCAGCCTCTTTATTGGACAATGGGCCGCGCCGCTTTTGCTGATTGGTGTTTACAACAAAATTGTCAAAGTTAGTGGCTCCGATCGCGTGGATCACTGAGTTCGCGTGGACCAACTGAGTTCGCGTGGACCACTGAGTTCGCGTGGACCGCTGCGTTAAAACAGTCGCACTAAGTTCGTTGCCCGCCTTTTGGGGATAGGCCGAGTAGGTCCCAGACGTCGGGCAACGGTTTATCGAGTCGACAGTGCTCGGACACGCGATAGTGCATTTGTAAGCTCCTTAATGCTCGCAGGCTTGATGAGGTACTGATCAAATCCCGATTCCGAGGCGAGCTGTTGACTCTCTAAGTTGGCGTTTCCTGAGAGAGCAATTAAGACCACATTGTTCAATTCGACACGACTGCGAATTTCGCGAGCAACTTCGAAACCACTCATGCCGCGCATCTGCAAATCCAAAAAAACAACCTGTGGAGGATTTTTAATTATGGCTTTAATAGCCAGGTCACCCGTTTCAGCCACCGTAACCGACTGCTTTAGCTTTTGTAACAATCGCGACACCAGAAATCTCATCGAGCGTTCATCGTCAACGACCAATATTTGATAGTGGGGTAATCGCAATCCAAGGTTCCGATCGCCAACGGCGGTCAACAAGGACTGATTTTCAAGTTCCTTCGGTTTATCAGTCGCCAAGGGCAGCCTAACCACAAACGTGCAGCCGTGACCTCGTCCTTCGCTAATTGCTTCAATCGTGCCACTGTGCAGTTCCACGATTGCCTTTGCCAATCGAAGTCCGATGCCAAAGCCCTCACCCAAGGATTTTGAAATCGATTGGGATTCACGGGGTGCAATAAAAATATTGCGCAACTTGTCTACGCTCATTCCGCGTCCATTATCGCGCAAACGCACAATCGCTACGTCAAGACTTCTCTCAACCGAAATGTGCAAATGACCATTCGGTTCCGTGAACTTGGCCGAATTTTGCAGCAAATTAGCAAAGACTTGTGTTAATCGCGATTGATCTCCGAACAGTACTACAGGCGAGTCGCCAAGTGTGATTGTCATAGTATGACCACATCGCTCAGCAAACGGATGAATTTCTTCACAGGCAATCTGGAGTGCCTGACGGAGGTCGATGGAAGCCTTATTAATTGCGAGACTCCCCTGAGCGCTTCTTCCAGTATCTAACAAATCGTTACACAACCGGGTCAATTGTGCGACTTGGCGACGCATAATTTCCAACAAATGGTCGGCAAGCATTGGATCTTCGTGCGGCGAAGGCCAGGCTTCCAGTGCATAGTTCAGGGCGCTGAGCGGATTTCGGATCTCGTGACCAAGGATAGTTAACTTTTCTTCGGCAAGTGGTAATTTTTGGGCGTTCGAATGTTTAGCTTTATCGCAAATGAAAATCTCGCTACTCCGTGTTCGATTGCTGCCGGTCATTATCTGTCATCCATTGTGGAAATGTGCAACGCCCGTTTGGGCATTTAAATGGCAACGCTTCCTATTTTTAACCGATTGAGGCGAACCCGCTAATCGAGTGCGCTACTGTTTTTGTATGGCGGATTCTCTGACATCCGCGAGGCGATAAAGTGCAGCCGAGCAATTGTTGACAGTCGAACGCTACGATGGAAAAATACGATTCACATCGTTGGCAGATCATCCACCTTTTCAATATACGAGAGTTTCCACATAAAAATCAAATATTTTCGAGCATCGTTTGAAATGCCATTCGGCTCAGCTCATTCGCCGTGTTGATATTTAATTTGCGTTTGATGTGTTCGCGATGAGTATCGATCGTGTGTGTGCTCAGAAATAGTTGCTCGGCAATTGCTCCGGTCGTCAGTCCTTCTCCGATTAAACGGAAGATTTCTTTTTCCCGATCGCTCAAACTGGCGATTGGGTCTTGCTCCACCGGATTTTTACTAAGTGCGGATGTTACTAATTTTGCCTTGAGCTCATCGCTCAGAAACCGCTCGTTCCGCAGAACGGTGAGCACCGCTTCAATCAGCTTTTCATTCGTTTCCTGTTTGTTCAAGTAGCCGGACGCGCCTGCGCGCAGCGCTCGTTCTGCGTACAATGACTCTTTGTAAGCTGATATTGCCAAAAACTTGACGCTGGGATTACGCGAGCGAACTCGTTTAATTAATTCGATGCCGTTTCCCGACTTGAGTGATATGTCAACCAAGACCAAGTCCGGACATGTCTCGGCGATTAGTGCACAGCCATCGTCCTCGGTTGCAGCGACTCCGCAGACTTCCCATCCGGGCTGGTCCGTAATCCGGGCGGAAAGCCCATCGCACATCATCGGATGATCATCGACAATTACGACTCTGGTTTTTCGATTAACACTAGTCATTTGGATACCTTTTCCCCGGGAAGCGTGCAGCGCACGATCGTTCCACTGTTTGTTCCTGCCAAAATAATCAATTTGCCGCCGATTACGCTGGCGCGATATTCCATAATCTGTAAACCAGCACCCCGACTGACTGGGTTGCGTCCATTCGTCGAGGTCGTGCCGAGTCCGCGACCATCGTCACTGATTTCTAATTGGATCTGATGTGAATCGGCCGAGAGTGAGATGCAAATCCTTTTTGCCGCACCGTGTCGAATAGCATTATTGATTGCCTCTTGGGCAATTCGATAAAGGTGTGTCGCCACGGTATTGCTTTGATTCGCCAAAGATCCATTGTGGATGAAGTTGCAAACGATTTTGTCTTCCACCGTTGTTTCCCGCGCCAGTTCGGTCAATGCGGAGTGTAATCCTTCGACATCAATTTGTACGGGCATGATTCCATGCGAAAGTGATTGAACATGCCGATTAGCCTCGTTGAGTCCATGGACAAGCTTCGACGCATTGACCGTTAGACGCTTGAGTTGCCCATGATCGAGTGTCAATGATTGTTCAGAATCATGGATTGATTTCACTTTTTCGTTGAGAAAATCCCTGATTGTCCCGGCGATCAATGATAACCCGGTAAGTTCTTGCTGCGTGCCGTCATGCAATTCTTGCCCTATCCGACGCTGTTCGTCAGAAGCGATCTCGAGCACTTTTTTCTGCAGATCCTTTCGTTGCGATACGTCACGAATGACAACAATAAAAAGTTGTAGATGGTCGACGCGACTGACGGTTAATTCGGCTTCAAAACAAGTGCCATCGTGACGTTTTGCCTGATGTTCTAAAAAAGTGCCGGCCAAGTTGAGAGACAGGGGCAACATTTGAATCGCTTGAATTGGATTATGCGGGACACCAGCCTCAGAAGACGTCAATAGCGAGGCAACTGGCTGGCCAAGCATCTCTTGGCGGGGATAGCCAAAAAGTCTTTCCGTGGCTGGGTTGATTCTGCGAATCGTTCCCTGTTCATCTACAGTGATGATGGCGTCGACAGCGGAGTCCAAGATCGCTTCCAAGTGGTCCTTACTTTGCTTTAACGATTTTTCGAGCTAGAGTCGATCCGTGAGATCAATAAAAGTGATCACAACTCCCAATATTTGATCCCCATGCGATCGATAGGGTAAGATTCGCCGGAGGTACATGCGAGATTGTTCGCCTTCGATTTCACTTTGAATCGATATCCCTTCTTGCAACACTTTTCGGCAATCCCTCATCAAATAATCATCGATGAATCGTGTCGTGATGTCACTTAGCGGACGACCAATGTCCGTCGGGCGTACATTCAACAACTTAACGGTCGGTGGGGTGAATCGCTGAATCAACAAGTTGTCATCTCAGAATAAGGTCGAGATCTCCGTACTCGCAAGTAAATTCAAGATGTCATTGTTGGCGACGTCGAGCTCGCTTACCTTGTCGAGCAATTCTAAGTTCACAGTACTAAGTTCTTCATTGAGCGATTGCAATTCCTCTTTCGAGGTCTCAAGTTCTTCATTTGCTGACTGGAGCTCCTCGTTCATCGACATGATTTCCTCATTCGACGTTTTCAGGTCTTCGTTGGCACCCTCTAGTTCGTCGATTACACCACCCAACTCTTCACTGTTGGATCGAAGCTCACGTTCCAACTGGTCCTCATAA
>JBGSMY010000275.1:0-6764 GCA_041739975.1 Pirellulaceae bacterium | reverse complement strand
ATTGTGAACGCACTGCGTTCACAATTGTCCTGGACTCATTTTCGCGAACTCCTGTCGATTGAAGGACCGCTTAAACGCGAGTTTTATGCAGAAATGTGCCGAGTTGAGCGATGGAGCACAAGAACCCTGAAGCACAAAATCGAGCATCTTCTCTTCGAGCGGACGGCTGTTGCCAAAAAGCCCGAAAAGCTGATCGCTAGTGACATAGCGGCTTTACGCGATGGGGATCGCTTGACCCCGGACATGGTCTTTCGCGATCCGTACTTCCTTGATTTCCTCGGACTGAGTGGCTTTCATTCAGAAAAGGATGTCGAAGAAGCGATTCTTCGTGAACTGGAAGCGTTCATCCTGGAACTGGGTACCGACTTTGCCTTCGTCGCACGGCAGAAACGGATCACGGTCGACAATGAAGATTACTACCTCGATCTGCTGTTCTACCACCGTCGCTTACGCTGCCTGGTCGCAATCGACCTTAAGCTCGGCAAGTTTCAAGCGGCCGATAAAGGCCAAATGGAACTTTACCTTCGCTGGCTGGAAAAGCATGAAGTGCATGTTGGTGAAGAGGCTCCAGTTGGACTGATTCTCTGCGCGGACAAATCTGAAGAGCATGTTGAGTTATTGCGCCTTGAAGATAGCCATATCCGTGTTTCGCGGTACCTGACCGAGTTGCCTTCGAAAGAGCTGCTCGAACAAAAACTGCACCAAGCAATCTTATTAGCCCGCGATCGATTCGCCAAGCTGAAAGATAAGTGAACATTGGAAAGCTGTTTGCAATATTGACAGGTCATTTTTCGATTCCCACGGAAGCCGGGCCACAATAAAACACAGAGCCAGTCTCTGGTGGGGTGCTGTAGTGCGATGTGCTTCAACTTGAAACCAAATAACGTCGCTTTTCTCTGGTGGGACCGCAAAACGGCATGTTGACAATTTCATAGCTTCAAAAATACAGGCATCGCGACGGTCAAATTACCAGTTATGAGTTGATATAATTTTAGCTTGATAAATGAGGTCTCAACTAGTTTTGTCCCGTCTTTGGAAAGGAAAACGACCGTGCGCCAAATTCTTTTTTTCCTGGTGTTGTTTTTCGGACTATTCGTTGCGTCGATTTTATCGGCTCAAGAGCCACCGCCTGGTAGTCTTGAGTATCGTATGATGCTCGAGGCCGAAGCGCGAAGGAAAATGCATGAAGAAATTGCAATCAGTAATCAACAGGCCAGCTTGAATCGTATGATTCGGGATCCGTACATCATTCAATTGTTGGAGCAAATGTCCGAGAATCCTGATTTTATGCCCAGCGTCGAATTGTTGCCGGACCAGAGAATCAAGTTGAAGTCCATTTTTCGCAAGTATCGCGAGGACTGCGAGCGGGTTAAAAGGGATACGGAAAGTACTCAGGGGCCAGAAAGCAGCCGCGCGGTCATTGACCAGGAAGTTTCCAAATTGACTCGAGAAATGGAGAAGGAACTTAAGGAACTATTGATCAAAGATCAAATGCTTTTTCTAAGTTCAATGAGCGTTGACCAAGCGGGCTTTGCGAAATTGTTGGCCGATAGTCCCTTTGGGGAACAATTGGAGTTGACCGAACAACAACGAAAAAAAATTCGCGAGGATTCCGCCGGTTTGGCCGCCGACATCGAAGAATTTATTCACAAGTCGCGAAGGCGAGAGCTTCAGATCATTGAAGAGAATTTGGCGCGAGAGCAAAAAGCCAAATTGCGGGAGTTCTACAGCGATGAGTTTCTTAAAGCATTTCACCAAGGTGGCCCGATTGATACGATTTTCCTGCTTCACGCAGTTCTCAAAGATGGGGAAACGACGCCCCTGCAGCGTATTTTTCGAACGGATCTGAACGGCATCGAAGCGGAAACGCGGAAATCGTTTGGCGACAAATAATGGGTGAGGATCCGGGGTGACTTCTGGGAATTGGTCATCGCTGAGAGTTTTAACGACCGCCTGTGAATCTGCCGGAGCTGGCTGGTGCCACGAATCAGCTTCGTGAAAGGACGCAAGGTATTACTTGTATTATTTCCGGTTGTTCGGGAATTTTTTTGGCTCGCTTTTGATGACCGGAGTAGTGCGTTACCAAAAATTAAATGGGCGAATTTGAGTGTGTCGTTTTCGTCGGCCAATTTTTGCTCAGCGCATTGGTGGGCCGAGTTGTATCGGGCCTTCAGCCCTGAAGCGCGTCGTTGCCGGGTAACGGCGGCTCACGCCGCCGTCTAGGATTGTGTCGGCCCTCGCGGGCCTGGTGAAATTGCTAATGTATATGGAGGGTAGTCCGAGGAGGAACTTGGTTGTCTGAACGGCCGGGGTCGACTTTGTTGCCTGCCAATTCTTTCCGTTATTTTCGCAATCGATGCAAGTTATTACCCATATTATTACCTAGTTAATCGGCTGTTACCTAATTCGCCGCCATTTCGCGGGTTTTTGTCGTAGGGGATGATCTTTTCGAGGGAAACCATGGTGATTTTCATGGCAATCTTGGAGGCAAAGGAAACGAGGGAAATCAAAAGTATGTCCAGATTCTACGGAAAAAGCCGGGGGCAAGAATACCGAATTTCGGCTAAAATTTTTTCACGGCAGACAACCAACTGTGTCTATTTTCGCGACTTCATCGCATGGGGTCGCGCGGTTCGAATGGCGGGAAGGACCCATGATTGGTGCACCCAAAAAGAAACTCAAAGATAGAGTTGAGACGGGGATTGATGTTCAGTCAATCCTGCCGCTGAATTGAAATTCTAGTTTCCAGGTCCACCCCCTATCTGAGCGACACTCCTGACGAGCAACCCAGGTTTTCAAGCAAGAACTCCATGGGTAACGAGATTTTACAGTTTTACCATTGCCGACGCTCGACGAGTGAGGCATCATTTGTTACTTGCGGAGTGGTTCGCGTAATCCGAGAGGGATTAAATTGCCGACAGTGCTACTGCAGCCGAAATTGCCACCCAATGGCTTTCGCGAGCAAGCCTGAAGCTGTCAATCCTGATCATTTTGACTCGCCGTGATCATTCGTTAGCGGGAGGACGGATCATGAAAACAACATGCCCAATATGTGGCCAAAACGAACGCGAGACCGTGTATGGTACGTTTTCGATGGAAGCTCCTGCAAATATCCCAGGCGGTGTTATCGAGATCCAAGATGCAACTTGGGAGCACTGCAATGCCTGTGGCGAAGATATCATCGCCGACGATTTGAATAAAGCCATCGTGCGCGTCCAGCATCAACGCCTTGGTTCGTTTTGTCCTGAATAAATCCGGCAATTGCGCGAGATGAGAGGGTAGAGTGTTGTGGAAATGTCGCAGCTATTAAATGCTGGGGATAAAAGCTATACCTGTTGGGAGAGTGGCGAGTCGATTCACAAAAAATCGACGGAAACTCTCATTCGCATATTTGCTCAACACCCTGAGTTAGTTGCTGAGATCAACGCCCAACGAGAACGTATATTTCTTAAAAGAAGTCTTCTCCGAGGAAATTTTGCCGAATCAACAGGTTTAACAGAAGGATAGCCGGGCCTCGATGATTGAATTTTCAGGTACGGGGTTAAGGTCATGGAAGCTCATTTGAAAACGGTTTACATCATTGCGGGGCCAAACGGCGCTGGAAAATCGATGTTCGTCGAAAGTTATTTGAATCGCTATATAGATTGCGACGAATTTCTCAATGCAGACTTGATCGCTAGTGGATTATCACCGTTTGCACCGGAGCGTCAGGCCTTGAGAGCTTCTGAGATTTTCCTGAAGAGTCTGGAAATTTTGGAATCCGGGACGAATAGTTTCGCCCTGGAAACGACGCTTTCGGGTTTGAGTTATCGTCGGCGAATTTCGCGCTGGAAACAACTTGGTTTTGCCGTTTCGTTGTTTTTTCTATGGTTGCCAAGCGTTGAAATTGCCATTGATCGTGTGGCAAACCGCGTATTGCAAGGCGGCCACGACATTCCTGAGCCGGATATCAGGCGTCGATATCAACGTGGTATGTTCAATCTCATTGGGTTATACTTGCCCATGGTTGACGATGCCTGGATTCTAAACGGGGCTGCAACTCCACCGTCAGTAATATGGCGTAGGTTCGACGGAAAGGTGCAGTGCTTTCAACAAGGACTTTGGGATACTTTGATTAACCAAGCAACAGGTGAATCATGATCCGTGACAAAAACGATCGAAACAACTTATCGGCAGATGAAAAAATTGCGGCTGCTTGCCGTGATGTGGCCGAACAAGTCATTTTGCGCGCGGAGCGAACCGGAACGCCTGTTGTGACCTGGCGCAACGGTCAGGTCGTACATTTGTCTGCCGCCGAAGCTCGTCGCGAATGGGAGCAGAAAAAATTGACTGATTCGCAATCATAACTCCAGCAAACGAATTAAGTCTTGTCGCTCGTTTTCGTCCAATATTTGGCGCAAGTTTTTAGCGAGGTCGATCAGGTCAAAGTACTCGATTTTTCTGGTGCAACGGGTGGAGCAACGCTGGTGGTGAGGTTCGTTTGAGTTTGGTATTTCGGGTGTAGAAATTGGTGCAGTTGAGCTTCCCAAGCTGTATGTCGCGAGTTCGAATCTTGTCGCCCGCTTATGGTTTGGTCCTCAAATGTTTATTTGGCCAAAGTTTAAAGCCGACTGATGTTAATTCCCTTCTGTGTCACTTTTCAAGCGGCCAGAGGACCTCTTTAATCTCAATGTAAATGGTGCCTTCAATTGTGTTCGGCTTGCCGTCAGGAACCTTCCCAACCGTGGAAATCGTTAGAGCAGCGTGAAGCCCGTATAATCCAAGTCGGTTGCCAGATAACGCTCTGAGAAAAATGGTAATCCTGGTTTATCGCAATCGAATCGTCCCCAGCTAGCCATTAAAAATCCTGGATAATCTCAATTTCAAAGCTAAGTGCAGAAAGCACTTGGTCGTGTGGCAGCTCGGCAGCTTTCTTTCCTCATACGACAAACGACGATGCACGGATTGGCTCGTTCCATGACCACGCTTTCCTCCGGGCAATGTGGTCTAATCCGATGGTGCGTCAGTCCGTGAAACACCAGTAGGCTGCCAAACTCCTGGGCGTTGTATCCGCTGCCACTCCTTCCGGACATACATATCCCCCGACATCGCATTCATACCAGTTCAGCAGCGATAACGTTAAAAGTCGGACAAATCCGTCCGCTGGCAGCTTGGACTAGGCGGATGAACAGCAAGTCTGGATTTTGTGTCACCAGGACGACCAGAGGCCTTAACTTTTGGTCTTCAATTCGAGAAGGTAAATTTTTTCGGCACCACCGACGGTATCTATATTTGCGACTTCATCGCATGGTGTTTCGGAAATCGAATCGCGGGAGGGACCCCCTTCCGTTAGTGCGGCAAAATGGGTGGCGAACGTTGCAATCAGGCGTTTGAGACTCATGGGCCACCGGGTTCCGACCTAAGAATAATGGACGCCAAAGAAGTGTCTTTGACTGCGTTGCTTGGGAAGGCGAAAAATTCGCGTCAATTCCTGGGCATACACCGCTGTCAAAGAACCGAATCGAATCTTCAATATCTTCGCCTTCGAGGTAAAGTGCAACGGATTGCATCGCCCTCGTTACACGCCCCAGGAAAGGCAGCCACACGAATCGGCCGGTTTTGGGACAACCAATCCAATCGTAATACCGTCGTCGAATCGACGCTTCAATCTCTTCGAAGCCAGCCCTCAAATTAGGAGGATTTTTGATGTCGTTAAACAGTTCTTCGATGGACGAATTATATCCAAGGGCGTGGCACACAAGCATTAAATCGAGAGCGTTTTCCCAATATTCTCGCTCTTGGGCAATTGGGGTTTCAAGCTTGTCGATAATCTGTTTGGAACAGATCATCAAATAAAATCCTAGGTCTAGGTACGAGTCTCGCTTTGCAAAATAGAACTTGCTGTTTTCATTGCCCCGAAATTTTAAACCATCATTTTGACGTGCTTTATTCCATAACAAAAAACGATGTATCTTTTGCCGATTTGCTTTGCTTCTTGCCAGTTGAAAACAAAACTCGCGCTGAATCAACATTCGGACGTGAATGAGTTGCTCATAGGTCATTTCGTCAACTTGACTTATGAAAAGCGGTGTAGCATTAAAACTTGAGAAAACGACATGTTGACACGAAACCATTACTTCTTCAAAACGCTTGGAATCGGATTCGACCGTCATTTTCACAAACTTTTGAGCTGTACGCTCATCAAAATCCGACGTGATCAACTCCTCAAAGAAGCGAGTTAACGTTTTGTTTTCCAAATGCTGGACGTCGAGTGCTTTGTCCGCTTTTAATTTAAAAAAGAACTCATCGACAACATCTTGTGACTTACACAACGTCACGAGAATTGAACATTGGAAAACAAGGGACAATGTAAAATACATTGATGTCGAAAAACTGAACATTTTTGTCATTCCGAAGAATAATCCATTCATACGGCTGGCTATCTAACCAGTCGTATCGTAGAAGCTCGACCAAAGCAAGCGCCCCACTGCGCCATCAAAGACCGCTGGATTAAGTTTGAGGATTGACGAATCTCATCAGAAGCCTCAGTGATTCGCAAGTACGATTCTTTATTTATCTCGACGCCTAACCATGTGGCCGTTTCTTCGCAGGACAACAAAAAATGGGCATCTCGCCGTTTCGCTTCCCATAAAAACTTTACTCTACAACCTGTATGATCATTGTACTCGATGAAAGTTCAATATTCTGTTCGTCAAACGCTGAGGTCGTGGTCAAATAGTAGCCAGGCTTGAGCAGTTTGCCATCGTTCAAAATCAAGGAAACGC
>JBGSMY010000238.1:0-24843 GCA_041739975.1 Pirellulaceae bacterium | reverse complement strand
CCGCCGCGACGGAATCCGCGGCGTGGGGCGTTGGGATCGCCGCTGGGTCGCTCACCGGGTGCCGCTTCACCGGCTGGACGCGACGGCCCCTCACCGACACTGCTGTCCCCGGCGGGTTGTGCCGGCTTGGCTTTTTGTTTTTCTTCCCATTCGCGATAAGTTTTCCATTGGTCGCGATAGGTCTTAACGTCTTGAAACAACTTTTCTAATCGTTGGAATTGTTGCAAACGCCCCCGTCCACTGCGATCGTTGCCGACGCCCAAAGCCGCCTGCAACGCCGCATCTGCTTGTATAATTTCAAGTTCTCCTGAGGTCGTCGGCGCTGTCGCTACGATCACGCCAAAGCCTCCACAGATATCGGTCGAGGCGGGGCCAACATAAACCGAGGTCACACCATGACGAATGACTTCGTGAAAATCGTCGCTAAATGGATCGAGTGCATCGATAATTTGCAGCGAGCCATCGCCAGCAGACTGGGAGACTGAACCGCGTTCAACCCAAAGTCCGCTGGAGGCATCAATCAGGCCAGGAGCGATTGTCAATCCGGCGCAATCAATTCGCTGTGCCGTTGCCGGAATTTCAAGATCGGAACCAACGGCAATAATTTTTCCGTTTTGAATCAGGATCACACCAGATTCCAAAGTGCCGGCGTCACCCATGGTGTGAATTCGGCCGCCGACCAACGCTGTAATCGATTCCGATTCGCTCTTTTTTGAGTCTTCTTGAGGCGATTGAGCGCCTTGATAATTTGCTGTGGACCAAGCTGTGGACCAAATGGTGGGGGAATGTCCCGCAACCGATTGTGGTCCCCAGGTCCATAAGCAAAAACAGACCCCAAGGCAAAAACTAAGAAACAACAGCCAGCCACCGCAAGTCGTTTCAACTCTAAGGTTGATCGCAGCGTCTGGAACCAAGACCGTGTTCTGGCGACGTTTCATGATGTACCGGTGGTTGGAACTCGCGAGCCATACGCCCGCTATGTCAACAGGCTGTTTGCCTGTAGTGTTAAATGGCAGGCCCATACCTGCAATGCGACGTGATTTACATCCCCCCAACCCCACTGATCCCCATTCTGCTTGGAGCACCTAGGGTTGTCAACTATCCTAACCTAGCGCGATTGTCCTCAATCGTGCGCCGCAATACCTCAACCACCCACGCCCGGGCGGACAATCGATCTTTGATGCCTACATCCGAATTACCGGCAAGCCAGCCGATTCGACTTGGTTCCGCAATTCCTCTAATTGGGATTTGATGAACGTTTCAACTTTTGGGCTCAGTTCATTAATTGCTTGCTCGACAATACTCAACTGTTCGCGCTGAGTTGCGGTCGGTCCGTGTGTTGATGAGCCGACACTAAAGAGAATCGTATTCAACCGACCCGAGATACTCGGAACCAAATTTATCCGGCGTTTGTCGGCTTCTGGATTCCCGCTAATTAATCTTTCAAATTCTTGGGCAGATTTCTCAGCACTGCGAATTGCCACCAAAAGTGCCGCTGGGTCAGCCGCGGAACTATCGACAATCGAGCGAGCACTGGCAATTAATTCTCGCGCATCGCTTAATTGAGTTTGAATTCGAGTCAATCGATTTTGTTGTTCGAAAACTTGTTTCTGAAACTTCAATGATTCAGCGCGGTCGACGCTCGGCAGTGCGGAATCGACGATCGATTCAACGGTAAAGGCAACTTCATCGCCCAATTTTTCCAGTCGATCTTCATGAAGTCGACAGACCACAGCCCGATATTCGCCTGGGCTTGCTAAGCTACGCATAAAGCTGCTGCCTTGTGGTGCGTAAAAAAAGTCCCAGGCCACGCGTTGCAAACCACTTGCCGCTGATAGACCAATTCGATTAACAAATTGGCCTTGAGCGTCGGTAATTTGTACAAAAAATCGTGGAACGACTTCGTCGCGTTCGGCATCCAATTCATCTAAACTTGTCACCGGAGCATCGCTGTTTGCTGCACGGGCTTGCGATTCCTTTTCTTGCCGCAATTGTTGTTTGGACTTGAAGTCTGTCTTTAAGTGAACTGTAAACACTGCACCATAAGTTGGATTATCCGCCGAGTAGTAGCTATTGCCTTGGAATCCTTGTCGACCGCCCAATACATCCTCTGGTAAATACCATTTCGCTTTGCGAACGGGGAAGATATGAGCTGGTTTTTCCAGGGTTGGACTGGCGATTTCTCGCAGTGGTGAATAATCGTCGAGTACATAGATTCCGCGACCAAAAGTTGCAGCCACCAAGTCATTTTCACGTTTTTGAATGGCTAAGTCGCGTACGGGGATCGTCGGCAAACCAGCATTCAATTTGATCCAATGTTGACCAGCATCCAGCGACGTGAAGCAGCCAAATTCTGTGCCTAAAAACAATAAATTGGGACTCACATGATCTTGCTCGATGCGCCAGCATAAATGGCGTTCAGGCAAGTCTCCGACCAATGAAGTCCAAGTGCGACCGCGGTCGGTGCTTTTGATTAGGTAAGGTTGATAGTCACCTGTTTTGTGGTGATCGAGGCACACGTTAACCGTATTGGGATCATGTCGATCGGCTTTAATGTCATTGACGAAAGCAAATTCGGGAATGCCAAAGATTTTTTCGACTTTGCGCCAATTTGCGCCGCCATCTTCGGTGACCTGTATTAGTCCATCATCGGTGCCCACATAAATTAGCCCTTCGGCCACCGGCGATTCGCTGATTGACGTAATGCCGCCGTACAGGCTCATGGCATTGAGATCAAAGCCTGCATCGATGCCCCAAACTCGCCCCATGATTGGCAGCGCCCAGCGATCCAAGCCACGAGACAAATCAGGACTAATTTTCCGCCAGGAGTCACCGTGATCATCGCTGCGATGCAAGAAGTTACTGGCAAAATACAAACGAGCGCTGTTATGTGGACTGATTAAAATTGGCGAGTCCCAATTGAATCGCAGATTTGGTTCGTTTGCACCGGGTTGAGGTCGGATGTTCACCGACTCGCCAGTGCGACGATCGAAACGCGAGATGTAACCTTCCTGCGATTCACAATATAGAATGTTGGGGTTTTCAGGATTGATGGCATTGTCATGACCATCGCCACCAACCGTCATCCGCCAATCGGCGTTTGTAATACCTTGAACTCGTCGCGTTGCTGTGGGGCCGTATTGGGAATAGTTGTCTTGGGTCCCGCCGACGACATGATAAAACGGCAAGTCGTAATCGACATCGATTTTGTAGAACTGAGTTACGGGCAAATTGGCAAAGAATTGGTAAGACTGGCCATAATCAAACGAACGGTAAATACCGCCATCACAACCCACTAATAAGAAATCAGGATCGGTCGGATGAAACGCGACAACGTGATTGTCGACATGTTTTGAATCGCCTTCGCAGCTTTGAAATGTTTTGCCCCCATCGACGCTGCGCATTAAAACCGGATTAGCATGGTAAATCACGTCAAAGCGGTGTGGATCGAGATAAATCTCTTGATAGTAGTGAGGTCCGGTGCCTCCGGAAACAAAGTCGCTCATCTGTTGCCAGCTTTGGCCGCCATTTTCGCTGCGGTAGAAACCGCCTTGTTGGGCAACAGTTTCGATCGTGGCATAAACCACTTCGGAATTTTGTGGAGATACGCCCAGTGCAATCTTGCCTTTATCGCCCCCTGGTAATCCGGTGGTTAGCTCTTTCCAGGTCTCACCGCCATCGGTGGATTTATGGATTCCAGTTTCCGGACCGGTGTTGAGCAAAGCCCATACAGTTCGGTGTCGTTGGTGCGTAGCAGCGTACAATACTTGAGGATTCTTGGGGTCTTGCACCACGTCCGTAACACCGGTGTAAGGTCCTTTGCTGAGAACATTCCGCCAAGTTGCCCCGCCATCGGAGGTTTTGAATAGGCCGCGCTCACCGCCCGACGACCAGAGTGGACCTTGAGCAGCGACAAAAACTACGTTTGAATTTCTCGGGTCGACAACTATTTTGCTGATGTGCTCGCTGCTCTTCAATCCAACATTTTCAAACGATTGTCCTCCATCGCGACTGCGGTAGACGCCATCGCCAAAACCGACGTGACGACCGCCGACATTTTCGCCCGTTCCAATCCAAATCGTATCGCTGTGCCGCGGATCGATCGTGATACAACCGATGGAATACGATGAATAGTTTTCAAAAATGGGCGTGAACGAAGTGCCAGCGTTGGTTGTTTTCCAAACATTACCCGATCCAACCGCGACATACCAAGTGTTCGGCTGTTGTGGATCGATCGCAATGTCGGCAATTCGTCCCGACATAAACGCCGGTCCAATATTACGAAATGACAAAGGTGACAAGAATCCCGAGTTCACAGCCTCGGGGACCGCGGTCGATTTTGATTCGGCCGACGAATCTTGCGCTTGGCAAACGGCGAATCCCGTAAGCAATAAACTTAGCCACAATACGGACAACTTGAAACATTGATACATCGAACCATGTCGCATGAGAAATTCTTTCTTTACGTGTCTTTCAAATCGAGCGATGACTGGCCACCGTTTGAAATCATGGCCGCTGAAAAAATCATACAAAATTGAATGCCTTTAGTTTGATTGGACCGCGGTGGAAGTCAATCCGATTCGAATTAGGCATGCGCCGTTGCTGCGCTAGGACGGGTAATGGGTAGGCGGATGAACAACCCAGATGATAGGCTGGTTAGTTAATTCGCGGTGTAGTGGAATATCGAAACTAGCGCTGGACAATCCAAGCGGAAATATTTCCCAACAACAAGGTAAATACCCCAGGCTCGTCCTGGGATTTTTTCTGTTTTTCGCGGCATATTTTCGCGTTAGAGCAACAACCAAGTAGCCAATCCGAGAAACAATCCCATGCTGGCCACATCCGTGGCCGTTGTTAGAAATATGCTGGATGCCGTGGCTGGGTCAGCTCCCAGTCGCTGCAAACCTAATGGGATCAATGCTCCGGCAATGCCGCTAATTACGCAACTTCCGGTCATCGCCATTACAACAATGAAAGCCAACATCAAGGCCTGCGGATTGGACTGCGTCCAAGCCAAGACCCACATACCGGCCCCTGCCGATAGTCCAACCAAGGCTCCGTTGAGCAATCCCAATAATCCTTCTTTGATTACCAAGCGACGTTCGCGTCCCGGCCGCAATTCGCCCAGCGTTAGTCCGCGCAAGGTTACGGCCAGCGATTGACATCCAGTGTTGCCGGATTGTCCCGCTAGAACCGGCAAGAACACCGCCAACACGACCATTTTGTCGATCGTTGTTTGAAACCAACCGACTACTGCAGCGGCGACAAATGCGGTCAATAGATTCAGTTGCAACCAAGGGTGACGAAACCGCAAACTTTTGGACCAAGGAGTCGATAGTCGTTCTTCTTTTTCCACACCGACCATCGAACCGACTTGGGCGCTAATTTCAATCGCCTGCTCTTCAAATAAAGTGCGACCGCGGACGGTACCGACTAAGCGCTTTTGTTCATCGCACACGGGATAAACTGGAAAATGTTTGTTGACGACCGCTCGAGCTGAGTCGATAACCGATTGGTCGGCAGTCAAAAAGAAAGGATCGCGGAGCATGATCTCATCCAGCCGCTGATGATGTTCGGCCAATAACAAATCACGCATGGCAATTACCCCCACCAACCGATCTTGAGGATCGACGATAAAGCCATAGGTAACAAATACGGTCTTCACCAGTTTGCGAATGCGTTCAATGGTTTCAGCGACGGTGAGTTCAGGTCGGAATACGGCATGAGGAGGCTCCATCAATCGGCCAATCGAGTCCGCTGGGCATTTAAAGTTGGTTGCCCATTGTTTGGCCGTCGCCTGAGGTGCGGCTCGCATCAATGCTTCGCGACGCGGGTCGGTCAACGCCAACAAAATGTCTTCGGAAATGGCAGGACTTAAGGATTCCAAGATACGGCTCGCTTGGCGATCGTCCAGCGTTTCCAATCGCTCAGCCGCTTGGCTGGGCGCAAGACTGGCGAGTTCAGCAACCCACGTCGAGTCGCTGTTAGAATTTATCGGTTCGGTAGTTACGGCGGCGGCCATAGACAACTCAATTAAACTTTGCTGCGAAACTGAATAAGTGCCGGATTATACTCCAACCCTCACCCATTCACGCAGAGCAGTTTATAGAACGTAATCCAATCCGAGAGGGTTCATTTAGGATAAGAATTCAAGGTAGATCGATTGTCCTCAATCGATCAGAACTTTGAACAAGCCGTGAGAAAAAACCGAAGGCAATCGAATTTTTCCCGTTTGATCACCACTCGGACAGACCTTTAGAACACAACAGATCGAGTGCTTCCAACCGGTCTCCGCCCCCCATACCACCCGCAGACCCAAAAACGTTTCACGCCCCAAAACGCTAGCCCACAGTCGCAACTGGCTAATGATCGCGATATCTCAAACGCCATACTGCTTACTTTGCGGGACCGTTCAATTCGCAACAAATCGGGCACCGATGCCCGTCACAACCGCGGGCCGTACAGTATTCACGCCCAAAATAAATTATCTGCAAATGCAATTTGTTCCAGCTCGACTCTGGAAATAGAGTTTTCAAGTCGCGTTCGGTTTGCACAACATTTTTTCCCGATGATAGCTTCCAGCGTGCAGCCAATCGATGGATGTGAGTGTCGACGGGAAACGCAGGTACGCCAAACGCTTGAGACATCACAACGCTGGATGTTTTATGTCCAACCCCCGGCAAAGCTTCTAGTTCTTCAAAACTTTGTGGAACATCGCCATTGTGTTGTTGGCATAAAATTTTTGATAGTTCGGAGATTGCCTTTGACTTTTGCGGCGAAAGTCCACAGGGCCGAATGATCTCCTTAATTTTATCGACCGATAATTGCGACATTTGTTGAGGAGTATTTGCCAATGCAAATAGGTGGGGCGTGATCTGATTGACCCGGACATCCGTACACTGGGCGCTGAGCAGAACGGCGATCAATAGTGTGTAAGGGTCGACGTGGTCCAGCGGTATAGGTACTTCCGGATAATAGCCTTCCAGCGCTTGCTGAATCCACTGTGCTCTTTCGGTTTTTGATCGTCGGGCTGCTGTTGGCATGGTCACGCTTTTGTACTTATTGTGTAACGCCTGAATATTGGCTGTTATGGTTTATTGAATAGCTTAGCCGGCATTTCAGCCTAAGATAAAGCACAGCGACTTGATCTGATTGCAAATAATGCGAATTTAAGAGAACAGGCGAATTAACAACCACGTAATTAGGCCGCCGGCGGCAGCACTGACGACGGCGGTCAAGCCGAACTGATTTCGCGCTCGCCAGCGTCGAAAATTGTCGATGGCACCATAGCGATATACCGATACTCGTTCGCCGCTGCGATAACGGATTAAATCTTCGGCAAGTTCTTCGACCGTTTGATAACGACGTTCTGGATCTGCTTCCAGGCCGCGCAAACAAATCGCTTCGAGTTCCGGCGGAACATAACGACTGCGCGGTGCGACATCGACTGGTCGCGGTCGTTTTGAATTAAGTACTGATTCCAGTACTTCTGCTAAATCATTGCCACGAACTAAGTTCTGCAAGGTCAGCATTTCAAACAGGATACTACACAAATTAAAAATATCGCTGCGACCGTCAATTTCTTGGTCGCCGCGAGCCTGTTCCGGGCTCATATAAAGTGGCGTGCCGTATCTGGATCCCGGACGGGTCAGCTCCAATCGGATTGCTTCTTTGCCTGAAGCGATTGGCTCCGGTGCTGTGGTGGTTTCACCCTCGACTTTGGCCAAACCCCAATCGAGCACCGTTACCTCTCCAAATTGCCCGACTAAGATATTGGCCGGTTTGAGGTCGCGGTGTACCACCCCTTCGCGATGGGCATAAGCCATCGTTTGACAAGCGGAAATTAATACGTCGACCAATCGGGCCAGCGGAAAGTCCGAACCGGTTTTTGAATCTTCTTGAGACAAGCCTATCAAAATCTCGCGCAAGTCTCGGCCGGAGAGTTTTTTCATGGTGAAAAACAATCCGCCTTTGCGATCGCGGCCCAACTCGTATACTGGGACCGTGCCAGGGTGAGGAATCATCGACGTGACTCGCGCTTCCCGCAAGAATCGACGAACTTCAACTTCATTCTGCTGCAAATGCGGGTGCAGGCTTTTGTAGACAACGACTCGATGCAGATTTTTATCGACACAGGTCTGCAGAACGGCCGTCCCGCCTTCCGTAAGCGGGTGAAAGTCGTCGTATTTGAGGGACCCGCTCAGCCATTGCTCGGGTAGCAGCGCATCGGTGTCTTTGAGGCTAATCCGATGACCACCTTGGACATTGCTGCTGCTAAATGCCGGCAACTCAGTCGCGGGGCGTTTACCGCTGTCATTCGGGGGTGCATTTGCCTGATTGGAATTGGGTTCGGTCATACGATGAGTCAAAATCCTCGGTCACGTTACAGCCTGGTGTTCGCGTGGCATCTTTCGCCAGCCCGCTTTAATTCATTATGTCAGATTTCAAGGAGGACGTGACCGGGGCGACACAATCCGTCAGTGTTACTGCAGTTTCCAACGAACCAGACTTTTCTGGAATCGCAAATAAATTGAGTCGCCTACGATCGCCGGATGACTTAATAATTGCACTCGCGATTTAGGTAACGATAATCGCGATACGACCCGCATCTCAGGTTCATCAATGGCGACCAAGAGCACAGTGCCGTCGGCCATCACCGCTAATAATCGCGTGTCGCTGGCGATCAAACTGCCGTAACTTCCAAAACAATCATCGGCAATTTGCGATTTCGTAGATAGGGCGTCGTCGAGTGACAATTCCCACAGTTCGTTCCAAATTCCAAACAACCGCGAACCAACTCGAACTGGTGTATGAGTGTCAGGAGCCAAATCTTCATGATAGCCGATCGGGTCGGCGGGCATGTTGCCGTCCGACGACAACTCGTACAAGCGTGTGCCATTGTTTTCAGAAGCCAACACCAATTGTTGTCCATCAATCAATGGTGTGGGCACATTAAAATCGCCTTTGTTGGGCGGCCGCCACTGCCACAATCGTTTTCCGGTTTCAATGTCCCATGCGCCCAGGGAATCCGCATCATAACCCAGGACCTGTCGCGGTTCATGCGCCGGCCATGCGACTAAAGACGAATAGGATGGTGAACTGCCAATTGTTTGCCACAGCACGTCACCCGTATCGATATCCAGAGCCACTAATGACGCACGCTGGCCGCCTGGCTGCAAGATCAATTTGTTTGCGACCACGATCGGCGAACCCGAATGGCCCCAAGTTAAAGCCGGGGATTGGAAGTCTTCGGCAATCTGTTTTTGCCAAAGAACTAAACCCGATTCGAGTTCAATACAGTGAACATGACCAAAGGCGCCTTGAGTGTAGACGTATTGATCGTGAATCAGCGGCGTGGCGCGGGGTGAATTGCCATAGTCCAAGTTGCCAGGTGCTTGGCATTGATGTTGCCAAACAAGTTCACCGGTGTTGGCATCAAAACACTGAAACAAATCCATACGGTCGAGCACATCGCGGCCACCGATCACCACGCGGTTATTCGCAACAGCAATTCCGCCAACGCCTGCACTTGGCAATTCGGCTTGCCACTCGAATTTAAGTTCTGTGGGTAATTGATTAGGCAGCCAAGCGACACGGCCATCGCGCTGTTTTCCTCGCCACTGTGGCCAATCTGGATTGTTATCCGGCCCCTCAACTGTTGAAATAACTTCGACCGGCAAACCCGGTGCTTCCGTCGGGTTAGAGCCAATAGCGATCGAAGTGGTTACTTTTTTTTGGTGCCGGTCGTGGTGGCCTCTGATGCGCTAGGTTTTAATAGGCTGGGTTTTAATGTGACTTCGGGTTGCACAGCGCCTTTCCAAGGAACAAAGCCCAATCCCGTTTCCAGATGAATCAACATCTCTGCATCCAAGCCCACTTCGTCCAAGGCCGCGACGAGCGCATCGCGGTCCGATTCCGGAACTTGTTGATTGACGAACGCGGTAATGAAGGGGACCTTTCCCGATTCGCCGACTATTTTAAGATCACCTTTTTTGATATTGCCACAGCCTTCCAACAGCGGCTGGGCATAGCTGGAAATGACGGCGGCGGCTTTAGTGCCTTCTTCCATAGCCATCAATTGTTTCGCTGCCTCGCTGCAGGCAATGGCGGTTTCAATCGGCTGCGGTAATTTGATACTGTGTTCCTTTAACAATGCCATCGGAGCCGAGTGTTTTTCGTCGCAATCGGCTGGGCCAAACAAAATTCGGTAACCTTGTAAGTCGCTAACTTTTTCTGCGGGGTCGCTCGACCGTACTACCAACAAGCCAGTTTGCGTCACACTGTCATCTTTGCCGGTCAATTGCATCACCGGCAGCATGTGCAAATCATTACGCTTGGCATGATCCAACACCACGGAGTGTTTTCCGATGACCAGATCAGCTTTGCCTTCCGTATCTTTTAAGGCCAATGTCAACGATTCAGCAAAAACGACCGTAACCGTGCGTCGCAATTTCTGTTCGAGGAATTCACCCAGTTTCTCATATTTACGTTGGGCATAGCCCTGAACGCAATCGCAAGCCAATGGTGCGGCCAATGGGTCCATGACCACCAAAGTCAACGAATCGGACTTGGCATTCGCTGGACCGGTGGCCAGTTTGGAATTGGACTTCGCGGCGGCCGTCGATGGTGTCACAGGACTTGTTTGACCCCAATTGGTTGTTGCCCAACAGCCAAAAATAGCAACCAGCAAAAGTCGCGCGAACATAGGTATTATCTTTTTGTGGATTGAATCTTGAACTCGCATGGCGACACAATTCCATTGTTTGAGTTTGGGAATCTAAATGGTTAACAGTTCAACGCGACAACTTATTGATCGTCTCGAATTGAAAAACAACCGCCAAGATTGACGGTTGTATTGACTCCTTCGTTTTCGAAGGTGGGCTATTTGCGAAACCGCAATTAATTATTCGTCGGACGCGTCTTTCTTGGTTTCAGCTTTGACGCGACGATAGGTTTGCGCTGGCATCATGGCGTTGCCGTCATAACCCAACGACATAACGGCTTCGTTGTCGTTCTTGAATTCGATTTCAAATTGGAAATTGGCAACGCCTTCCATGATTTGATTTACCGTCAATTTGTTTTCGTTTTGTTTGACAGCTTCCCATTTAAGGTTGGAACCTTGAAATAGCGAGGAGCCAGTCAAATCAAGTTTTCCGTCGGCATGGAAAACCAAGCTTTTAGGCATAGTCATTTCCAAAGCCATTTCAACGGCGACGGCGTCTGCGGCCTCTTCTTGTACTTCAACCCCTTTTTCGTCTTTTTCGTCGTCGTTTTCTTTCGTGGTGGTTGTTGAAGTTGCGGAAATAATTCGGACGGCAGGTACCGCCCCCTTCTGGGCGGCGCCACCGGCCTCCTCGCCAGCTTTTTCATCGGCCTTTTTATCGGCAACAGCCAATTCCCAACTACCGACTAATTTTTCGCCAAGTCCAGCGCGTGCAGCTTGAGCAGCGAGTTCTTCTTCATTGAACTCAGGCGCTTCGGCTTTGGGGACCAAAACACAGATGTGCGACTTGTCTACATTCATCATATAGTAGCGGTCGCGAGTGGCATCAAAACCCAAGGCAACGTGTTTGCAACCACCACCAATGCCCGCTTTGCCAATTACGCTGACCAATTCACCGGCTGGATTAAAGCGTTTGATCCAGCCAATGCTGGATTCGGCAGTCAAGATGTCGCCATTGCTACAGCAGCGAACATTCATTGGGTTGCAGCAACTGCCAAAACCATCAACGGCTTCGCCGTCACGTTTGCCGAAACTGGAAACGGGTTGGCCATCGCGATCGAGCAACGACACTTGAAACTTAGTATTGTCGGCCACAACCAAATGCTCTTCATTGGCTTGGATGTCGCATTGACCGCAGCAACCGCCGAGCATCTCAACGACTTTTTTGGGCGATTCCAACTGGTGGTCGAGTCGCCAGACTTCGTAGCCGTAACCTTCCATCACGCTGCAGCAAACAAAAATATCTTGGCTATTTACCGCGATTGCTGTGATGGTCATTTTTTGTTCGATGGCTGAATCGGTATCAAACATGCCGGCATACATGGCTTCCATCTGGGCCAGTTGTTCTTGATAGAGTGTTCGTTGGTTTTCGAATGCGGTAAGCTGTTTCTTTTCTCGATCGCTGCGTTCTTCTTCGGGTTTGCTTTCGATTTTTGCAATTCGTTGTTTAACGCGATCCAGTTGTTCGGTAAACGAGCTAAGTGCTTCGGTCTTTTGTTTCGCAGCGGCTTCAGCCACACGAGCGCGAAGGTTTTCTAAATCGCCCAAGCTGGGTGAATCGATGATCGTCAGGATTTTTCCAGTCTGATCGAGCCGTGCGACTTTGCCAGTACCAGCGACAAAAATCTGACCATTAGGCGCTTGGTTGATGGCAGTGGGTGTAAAGCTCAATTCGACTTGCCACAATAATTCGCCATCAGGAGAATAAGCTTGAAGGGCTTTGGGCGATTCGGTTTTGACGATTTCGTAAGTGCCGTCTTCTTTGGGTTTATACGATGTTTGGTCGCCGCCGACACATGCTAAGATATTGCCCGATTGATCGAGGCAAAACGTATTAAGGCTAATGGGTTTGCCGTCAAACATTGGCTTGATTGCCGTAGTTTGTTTGTGCGTCGACATCGCTTTGGCATCGAGCACGGGTTTTTCATCTTTGTCGTCGGCATGGAGCGATGACAACATCGCAGTCGAAAAGAGCACAGTGACCCCGCAGAGCGAAATGGCGAGCAACCGCAAGAAGCGATTTAGATACCGGTTGAGAGGTTGGTGCATGGCAGCATACTCCTTTTGATCGTTTGGGTGATCGTTTGATGTGATCGTTTGTATCGGACCGTCGCGCATTGATGTTACCTCTGTGAGTTGTGGCAATGACGCCGCACGGAGTAAACCAAGATTGGCACTTATTGTAGACGATTCTCAAAGTCGATTTATACAGGAAAATCAAAAAAATTTGACAGCAAGTGGACTTTGCTGTCGAAAACGTTTTTTTTTGGCCTGAAATCGCCTTTGGGGCGAGTGGGGTTGCAAAAACGTTGGTGTTTTTGAGTGTTCTTGGCGTTAATTTGGCGTAAGTGGCTGCCGGTGGCTGCCGGTGTTCCACCGGCAGCATAAGTGGCCTCTGGTGTTCCACCGGCAGCAAAAGTGGCCTCTGGTGTTCCACCGGCAGGCGTACGTGGCTGCCGGTGTTCCACCGGCAGCGCAAGAGTTTCTCCGGCAGCGCACGTGTTCCACCGGCAGCGTAAGTTGCCACCGGCAGCACGTGGCCACCGGTGTTCCACCAGCGGCGTTACGGTCTATTTTTCTAGCTGTCAAACATTCGCTCCTACCAGCAAGCTGGCTAGGGGGCGGCAGTTAGCAAATTTGAAATGCTTCGTTCAAGCGAAAAAGCGGTTTGGCAAAACCATTGGCGCTGCGCACGATTTCAGAGGATCTTGGAACTTTCCGGCTTAATTTCCCCACAGATTGATCTTGCCCGAACTTGGCAATTTCGCCAAACTCCCGCCCGCTCAGATTTCTGGCAATTGCATTTAATTGCCAACGCCAATCTTTGCCATCACAAATATTGACATGTTGCCATATTATCCGAAATTTGAATCTCAATCAAAACATCCGCACGGCGAGTTTGGCCGCGGCGTGATGAACGTTCAAGTTTTGAATCGTGACCTTATTAAGTCAACCGCTCGATGTTGGTTAAATCTGTTGATTGGATGGGTTTGGATCGGGTTATTGACGGTTTGCTGCAGCGGCGGCTGTGCAAAGTATCTCGTGGAACCTGATCCGGCACAGATTGTTGGGGCAGGGGTCCCAAATCCGCTGACCGTGGCGATGGTCGATCGACAATGGATCATGGACGTCGTATCCGATGAACTCGACAACTATTTCCGGATCGCTCGCGAAGAACGTATTCGTGTTATCGATTCGGTGATTACTGAAGGTTGGATCGAAACGCATCCACAAATGGGCGGCACCCTATTGGAACCTTGGAAAGGTGATTCGACGCCGGGTTTTGAAAAGCTGCACGCCACGTTGCAGACCGTTCGCCGTACCGCACGAGCTCGCATTATTCCACATTACGACAGCTACTTAATCGAGGTCCAAGTCAACAAAGAACTCGAAGATCGCCCGCAACCGCTTCACTCGTCGATCAGCAGTCGAGTACTGCGGCACGATAATTCGATCGATCAAGACCGCGAAGAGATTCCTGTTATCCAAGCCAATCGCGGTTGGATCCCTATGGGACGTGATGTGTCACTCGAGCAAAAAATTCTGCAAAACATTAGCTCGCGCGTGACCAAACACTGCGAGTCCAACCCTGTGCAGTAAGTGTGGAGATAACTCCAGTCGCCAAACGTTGATCCTGGCCAGCTGAACTGGGCTGGAACGATGAACGATGTGTCGCCGGTGTGTTAAGCGCCGAATTTGCCAAGTCGTCCGGCATTGGCTAAGGCCAAAGTCATTAAGTGCTTTGCTTCGAATTGTCCCAAACCGCCGATTCGCGAAGCCGATTCGCTGAACCCACTCGATCGATCGGGTCGGCAACAATTCGAGACCAATAGCGTAGGCACCGGATGCCAACTGTGGGACTTGAGAAAAGCAGGTGTACTGTGATCGCCTGTCACGATCAACACATCCGGCTGCAGTGCGTTGATGCGAGGAATGATCGCGTCGAGTTCTTCGATTCGTTTGACTTTCGCATCAAAGTTACCGTCTTCACCCGTACTGTCGGTGTATTTGAAATGGATAAAAAAGAAATCGTAGTTTTGCCATTGTTGCTCTAAGCACTCGATTTGTTCTTTTAACGTTTTGGCTTGACCGACGATCTCCATACCCACCAAACGAGCCAGACCTTTGTACATCGGGTAGACAGCGATTGCGGCAGCGCGAAGACCGTAGACTTCGCGATAAGTCGGCAGATCGGGCTTAGCCGCAAAGCCGCGTAGTGTGACGCCGTTGGCTTTGGTTTGATCGGCCAGTAACAGGGTTGCTTGCCGCACAAAATCGGCGGCGACTTCAGCCATTTTTTGGCTTTGAGAATTGCGCGCTTGAGGAGCCAAAGGCGCGGCGCCCGTCATTTGCGGATCGGTGTCGTCGACATCGCCAACCAGTCCGCTTCCCCGAAACACTACGACAAACCGATGTTCCTTGACCGGGAACGACAGGACTTCGACCCCAGGAATGCGGACTTGGTTGAGTCGTTCAGCCAGGGGTGCGCTTTCTTCGGATGAAATACGGCCGGCTCGGCGGTCGCTGATCAGTCCGGCGGTATCGAGCGTGCAGAAGTTGCCGCGAGCTGCCACGTCACCCGGTTGAAGTTCAAACCCAATCCCGGTGGCCTCGAGAGCCCCTCGCCCGATTTGATATTGCAAGGGATCGTAGCCAAAAAGCCCCAAATGCCCCGGTCCGCTGCCGGGGCTGATGCCGGGAAGTACCGGAATACTGCCACCTTGCACTCCGCGTCGGGCCAACGCGTCCAGATTGGGCGTTTGGGCCGTTTCCAACTCCGTCAATCCATCGGCTTTCATAGGTAGCCCCCCTAAGCCGTCGGCAACCAGCATGATGATTTTGGTTTTTGCCGGTTGTTGTAAATCACGGGTTAATTGATGGATGTCGGGCATGAGTTTCGTTCGAGTCGTTAGGGCTAATTGAACACCGATATTTTCGGTTGGAAACCGTCGATTGTACTGTTTTTTGCCAGTTATTGGATTGGGGTGATCGGCGAAAGGTCCCCAAAGTCGGTTGGCTGCTAAATCGTTTGTATGGTCTTGTCGGTAGCCAAACGAAAAGGTGGCAAAATGGGGGGCGGCAAGCGTGGATGCCGGTGCGTGGATGCCGGTGTTCCACCGGCATTACGAGCTGCGTGGACGCCGGTGCGTGGATGCCGGTGTTCCACCGGCATTACGAGCTGCGTGGACGCCGGTACGTGGATGCCGGTGTTCCACCGGCATCACTCGCCGATTTTCTAGCCGTCCAGCATTCGCCCCGGTCTGCAAACTGGCGATTGGCGGCAGTGCATGGCCACCGGTGAAACACCGGTGGCCACCTGCGCGTGGATGCCGGTACGTGGATGCCGGTGTTCCACCGGCATTACGAACTGCGTGGATGCCGGTGTTCCACCGGCATTACTCGCTGATTTTCTGGCCTTTAAGCTCCTGCCTTGATTTTTCGACTCTTTTACATCGTTTCGTCGGTTCACCCCTCTCGATCCTATTAAATCCCCCCATTACTAGAAATTGTACAAATGTACAAATAATATAGTATGGGGGTAAAAAATTCCGACAACCAGACCTAAGGTGTCTTGCCCTTGGATCATCATTGCTGCCAGTGATCTAACTGGGAGCGATTCGATCGATGCAGATTCAAACGATCATCGCAAACGATCACAACTAACGATTGCTAGCTAACGACACAGCTAATGACACAGCTAATGATTGCTAGCAAACGATTACAAACAACGATTGCCGTTAAATCTGGCAAGTAACGATGGATTCAGGGAGTGAATGGCATGACGATTACAGCAATATCCGAACCGAGGATCGCCGAACCGGGCACGGCAAACTCCAAACCTCCGCAGGTTGTCGAACAATTGCGGCAACAAATCCGGCGCGTCGAAACGTTGCAACGAGTGGTCGATACCCAAGCGGTATCTACCGGCATTGCTGCAATTGATCGGTTGTTACCCGATGGCGGTTATCCACGCGGCACGATTGTCGAATGGCTAAGCCCAACGGCCGGTTGTGGCGCCGAGTGGTTGGCTTTGCATACCGCCAGTCGCGCGGCAGCTAATCCAACCACAGCTAATCCAACCACAGCTAATCCAACACAAAATAATTACGATTCGAACCATCATCGGTCCAGCAATCGCGAGCGCGGCCAAACGAGCCCAATCACTTCCACCTTGAGCGCCATGGGGCGCCCCGGTGTGATTGTGGTGATTGATCCCGAGCGAGAATTTTTTCCACCGGCTGCTCGTGCCCTGGGGATTCGCAATGATCAATTGATCGTGATTCAGAGCGCCGCGCGCAATGAACTGTTTTGGGCAATCGATCAAACACTGCGCTGTTCAGCCGTCGCGGCTGTTGTCGTGCTGGGTGGCCAATCACCCGCGGTGTCCACTGCTGCACAACGGCGTCGTCCAGCATTACTTGAGCAAGTCGACGAGCGCTGGTTGCGCCGGTTTCAATTGTCCGCCGAACAAAGTGGTGCTTTAGGATTGTTTGTCCGCCCGATCACTGTGGCGCGGCAACCCAGTTGGTGTGAAGTGCAGTGGCGAGTTGCTTTGCCAACATCGCGTCCCGGTTTGTCGCCCAACGCTCTCGCTTGCGATTCACCTTCGGCCGCCAGCGATTTTTATCATTGGCGGCGATTCTGGTTGCAGTTGTTGAAATGTCGCGGAGCGGCCGCGGGGCAACAACTGCAATTGTCCTGGAATACTTATACAGGCGAAGTCCAAACGTTGCGGCCTACTCGTTGGTTGACGTCGAGCGATTCCAATCGGGCGGAAGCCACCACCGCAAAAAAAATTGCACATCCGGATGAGGACCGACGTTGTGGCTAATCACGAACCTCGGCCCTTGCCCGGTGCCGTACCGATAACACCGCTTGTTAATCCGTTGCAAGCTCGTTTGCAGGCGACACCGCAAGCTCCGGTAGTGGCCACTAGCGAGAATC
Organism: Pirellulaceae bacterium; assembly: GCA_041739975.1. Taxonomy (GTDB): domain Bacteria; phylum Planctomycetota; class Planctomycetia; order Pirellulales; family Pirellulaceae; genus BJ22. The sequence goes on along the minus strand of JBGSMY010000238.1, from coordinate 7,175 downwards.
TGTCTTGTGATGAACGGCCTGCTATTTGGTTAGGAGGCTGGGTGGCGGTGACGGGGGCTGAACCGCAGGCCATTCCCCAGCTTGTCGAAGTCGCGGTCGACAAACCCGTTTGTGAGATTCAGCCGCGATGGGCTTGTTTGTGTCTTCCCGATTGGCCCATTCAACGATTGGTCGTTGAGCAACCTGCGCTGCGCCGCCAGCGGGTCGTCTTGTTTGCCGATCGACCACCGCGCGGTCGCTTGGTAACTGCCGCTAGTCCGGTGGCCCAACAGGCTGGGGTGCGACCAGGGATGCCGGTGGCTGAAGCTAAATCGCTGTGGAAAAAAAATGGTAACGGAGCGGCCGCTGTTGCTCAACATTGGCTACCCGCCGATCCCACTGGCGATCACCAACAATTGGAGCAGTTGGCCGACGAACTCAATTGTTTTAGCCCCGTGGTAGGGTTGGCCGCTCATCAGGACTCGGCAGACGGATTGTGGTTTGAGGTTACCGGCTTAGCGCATTTGTTTGGCGACGAAGCGAGTTGGTTGCGGCAACTGTTGGCGACGGTCCAAGCTCGCGGCTATTGGGCTTTTGCCGCCATTGCCGATACGTTGGGGCAAGCTTGGGCCTGGGCCCACTATTATCCGCGGCGTTGGTTGTTAACGGCCGATTCGGCTGACGCCGCCGGCGCTGTCCCCAGCCCTGACAATGCCACCACATCCGCGCCTCAGACCATTGCCCCAGTCGATCTGTTGCATTGGTTGCCGCCGGCTGCCCTGCGATTGCAGTCGGCAACGTGTGACACGCTCCAGCGATTGGGGATCGATAACATTGCCCAATTATTGCGTTTGCCGCGCGCTAGTTTAGCCGCCCGGTTTGGCCGGGAGATTTACGATCGCTGGGATCAATTTGCCGGCAGTAAGCTGGAAGTCATTGCCGTTCGTAATCCTCCAGCCGACTATCAAGCTCGGCAGTTTCTCGAGTTTCCATTGACCGATTTGTCGACGGTCGAGGTGATTGTCGGACGACTGATAACGCAGTTGTGCCAGCAGTTGCAAGCCAAACGATTGGGAGCTTGGCAATGGCGGATTCAACTTGACCGTCAAGCGATTGCGGCGTTTGTATTGCAAGTCGACCTGTATGAACCTAGCAATCAGGCTGAGTTGATAATGGATTTGGTTCAGTTGCATTTGGAACGTCATCGCCAACGAGAGATTTTGGCCGGCCCTATCGAAGAGATCCAGGTCGCCGCGCGGCGCTGGGTCGCTTTGGGCGAACGCCAGCGGCAATTATTTGACGAAGATCCCAAACCAAATCAACAGGCGCTGGCCGGTCTGGTAAACCGACTGGTGATTCGTTTAGGAGCTCATCAAGTATTGCGTCCATTGAGCGTCAGTGGTGTACAACCGGAGTATGCGCGGCGCTATCGCTCTTGGGTCGGCGGTGCCGCTCGCAACAGCCGCGCTGAACCGCGAGAATTCAATCAAGGCCTGATGGCGCGGCCAGTGCAGTTGTTAAGCCAACCGCAACCATTGACCGCTGTGCCCAGCGCTTTATCATCCGGCGCTTTATCATCCGGCGTGCCCAGTGCCAAACCCACACCCAGCGCTAACACCTCCGTCGATCCGGCGTTAGGGATTGTTTATCCTCCAGCGGCCTTGCTGGGGGCCGATGGTCGCTATGAAGTGGTGCGCTGGTGGGGGCCGGAGCGAGTCGAAACCGGTTGGTGGCGCGGGCGGCCTATTCGACGAGATTATTGGCGCATCGAAACAACTCAGTTATGTCACTATTGGATCTACTATGATCTGCAACAGGGCAAATGGTATTTGCAAGGCTGGTTCTAATTGGCCAACACTTCCAGTAAATACTCGAGCTCTTCGTCGACCTCGGCATCGGTGGCGACGGTTTGTCGAATCTCGAGACGAATATTTTCTCGCAACTGATTGCGCCAACGATAAACGGCAACCTTTACCGCACTCAGTGTTAAACCCAATCGCTGCGAGACCTCTTGGTAGGTGCTGTCTTGATCGTAGCCGGACAACAATGGCTTCACCGCGGCAAAGAGTTCGCCTTTACCCCGTTGTTGACAATCGTGCTCGAGCTGCTCGAGACTGCGTTGAATCAATTGCAATGCCCACTTGCGATCAAATAACCGATCGGGCGTCAACGTATCGATAGGTTCGAGATCCCAATGCGACTGTGCGGTTTGAAAGTCGAGCGACCATGGTTGCTGCGAACCGCCTCGTTTTTGAGCGGTGGCCAAACGAATTTGATTGGCTCGATGATGTTTCAAGCAAGTCAACAAAAACGTGCGAAAGCGTCCGAGGTCTCGATGGGCAACCTCTAATCGACGATGGGCAATGAGCTCAAGTAAACATCCCTGAACATGATCTTGTGCCGCTTCGTGAGAATCGCCTTGCCGCCGCAACCAAGCATACAGGGGGTACCAATAACGAGAACACAGATCCGACAGTGCCGATTGGGAGGCCGGTGAGGGGCGATCGCCGGCCGCTACCACTAAACTCCATTGGGTCGTGGCAAACTGGGACGGAAGTGGCTGCGAATCGGCACTGACCATTTAAGTGATTCCTCGAACTGCAACACATTCATAAATCGGGGTCTAACCACTAAGATACCAATAATTCGACAAAAAAAGAAAAAAGTCTGTAACCTTCTGGAAATAAAGGGTTATCGATAGGTGCACAACCGGTGGAAAGCGACGGAAACGATTCCGAGCAAGCCCAACTCAAGGACGAGGGCAAACTGCCAACACCACGGAAATTCATTACAGGAAATTAGTCGTCATGGCCCGATGTCATCAATGTCAACGCGAATTGCCGGCTGATGCGGTCGGTGGAATTTGCCCCAGTTGCCTGTTAGGATTTGCTCGAGCGGATCACAAACCCGGGGCCAAACCGGCCGCCGGACATACCCCTACCATGGAGCGAGGTTCCGATCCCCGCAATCGTGATGTCCAGTACCCCAGCATCGCCGAACTCAATCAACGACTTACCCAATTTCGTTTTTTTGAACTCGTGGGAAGCGGCGGAATGGGTGCCGTCTATAAAGCACTGCAAATCAATCTCGATCGACCGGTCGCCATCAAAATCATGTCGCCGCATGTGGCCAACGACCCTTCGTTTGCCGAACGATTTACCCGTGAAGCAAAAACGTTAGCCCGCCTCAGTCACCACAATATCGTAAACGTCTACGATTTTGGGCAATGCGACGGACTGTATTATTTGGTAATGGAATATGTCGACGGTGTCAATTTGCGACAAGCCATTCGCGAAAAGCAGATCACGCCAGCCCAGGCCTTGGCCGTAGTTCCGCAAGTCTGCGAAGCATTGCAATTTGCTCACGATGAAGGAATCATTCATCGCGATATCAAACCGGAAAATATCTTGCTCGATCGGCGCGGTCGCGTGAAGATCGCCGATTTTGGATTGGCAAAGTTAATCGCTCATGAATCGCAGCCGTGGACATTGACGGGCTCACGGCAGGTTTTGGGGACGGTGAACTATATGGCGCCTGAGCAAATCGAGCGCCCGACCGACGTCGATCATCGCGCCGATATCTATTCGCTAGGCGTGGTGTTGTATGAGTTGTTAACCGGTGAGCTGCCGCTGGGAAGGTTTCAATTGCCCGGTGAAAAAAATGCAGGTTGGGCCGCGTTGGATGAAGTGGTGGTCCGAACGCTTGAGAAACAACCCGATCGCCGATTTCAACAGGCCAGCGAATTCAAAATAGCCGTGGAGCATGCCTGTAGCCAATCCGGGTTCCGGCCGATTGGACCGGAGCGTGGCGACGCCGCGCCGTTTGCAGCTGCAGCGGCAACGCAACTCAAAAAGTCGGATCCACGCGGGTTCCGCGTCCCATTTACCATCGAGAACCCATGGCATGGTATGACAGTTACTCATGGCGTGCTCAAGACAACACCCACCGGGGTCATGGTCGACTATGCCAAACGCGAAACGGTATTTCAGTCGCAAGTCGGTGATCCTGGGCAATATGAAGTTCCGTTTTCTTGGATCTTGAAATTTGACGTTGTCGAAGGCTGGTTCTCACATCAAATCGTGATGACCATGGAAAGTCCTCGGGATTTGCCAGGGCTGTTCACAGAAAAACCGGGCGTTTTTACGTTGAAGATAGAAGCGACCGATTTGGAAGCCGCGATGAGGTTGGCCAACGAAGTTCGGCGTCAAATCCATCAACCGCTTTTACCAATTGCCAACAAAAAACCCGAAGAGTTATTGCAACAGGCAAAGCATCGACTGCAAGGCCCAGCGATTGCCATGATGTTTGCCGGAGCATTAAATTTTATTGTCTTGCCACTTGCGATTTTTTCGTTCTTTATGGCGAGTCGAACGACGGAATGGAGACCAGGCACTCATGGTCACGGGGACGGTTCGCATGAAGTTGCCCCTCAACAGTCGATCGCCAAGCCGGTACCAGCGACCAATCAGGCCGAGGCGGATGAGGTTGTTATCGTTGCGCCTGCTGTTCCGCCATTGAGATTTCAAGCCACGACTCAAAGCGCTCCGCGAGTACCGATCGGCATCGCGGTCGTAAATATTGGTGTCGCTGTGTTATGGGTGATTTTAGGCGGGTTGTTGATATCCGGGGGCATGAAGATGACAGCCGTCAAGAACTGGGGTTGGTGTTTAGCAATGTCGATCATTGCCTTGATTCCCATTCACCCTGGATTCATCATTGGGCTACCGGCGGGAATCTGCGCCATCGTTCAATTGAGCCGCCACAGCAATTGGGAACAGTTTAAACAGAATCAGTAAACAGGCGAACCTGATTATCGTCGCTCGCCGCAACGATTTTCGGCCTTTGCCGGCCAGCATTAATTGCCGGGCTGCGAGTTTGGCAGCTTGAAAAAATCCGCTACAATATTCTCCACATCACAATCATTCATCTAAACCCACAAGGCGTCAACCGATGATCCGACTGCATTTACTGCGAATGCTAACGTTGCTTTGTATTTGTTGTTGCTCCTATTCGCTTTCTGCCCAATTAGTAGACCAGGCCACGGGCGGTCAATGGTGGTATGGCGAGTTAGTATCCCCTGGTCGGACGTTTCGTTTTGCCATTCAGACCCAGCCCGACGAAACAGGGAAGTGGCAGGCCAAGTTAAAGACTCTCGATGAGGGCAACCAGTCGCTTGAACTTAGCAACGTTGTTTTGACCGATCGTGAATTTAAATTCGATCTGCCAGCGACCAAAGCCAAATATCAGGGAACGCGCGATCCCGACGGAAAAGAGATTGTTGGGCAATGGACCCAAGGCGCCGCAAAACTGAAATTGAACTTTCGCCAAGTCGACGCGATTCCTCAAGATCAACCCAACGAAGTTTGGTTAGGTGAACTTGTGGCAGGTGGACAGAAACTCAAATTACAAATGCGAGTCTATCGCTTGGAAGACGGAAAAACGACGGCTTACTTTGACAGTCTGTCACAACAAGTCGGCGGCTTCCAAGCTGAGTGGTCGGCGACGGGCGATCAAATCGCTGCAAAAGTTCCGGCCGTCAATGGCAAATATGCGGGTACCATGAATGCCGCAGGCGATTCAATTACCGGCGAATGGAATCAAGGCGTGGCGATGCCATTGGTTTGGAAAAAAGCGGACTCAGTCGCCGGATTTGAAGTCAAAATTTTGCGACGCCCGCAACACCCCAAAGGCAAACCTGATTATCGAGTTGAGCTGGTTAAGTTCAAAAATCCCGAGGCGGGTATTGAATTGGCCGGTACGCTGACCTATCCAGGTGATCCACAAGCGACTCAGCCATCCGACAAACGATTCCCAGTGGCGGTTCTGATCTCAGGTTCAGGGCCGCAAGACCGCGACGAAACCATCTTGGGCCACAAACCTTTTTGGGTCTTGGCCGACCACTTAACCCGCGCAGGTATCGCTGTCTTGCGTTTTGATGAACGCGGCGTGGGGGAGTAAACCGGACAATATGGCAACGCGACCTCGGCGGACTTTGCCGCAGACGTCTTGCATGCGGTTAAATTCTTGGCAAAACATCCGGTGATTGACGGCAAACAAATCGGATTAATTGGACACAGCGAAGGCGGCATCGTTGCGCCGTTGGTGGCGGTCAAAGATCCCAGTATTGCTTGGATCGTTATGTTGGCAGGGCCCGGTGTTAACGGTGAAGAGATCTTATACTCGCAAGGCAAATTGATTGTCGAGGCGGCTGGCGGCAGCAAATCCGATACGCTTCGTCAACGAGTCATGCAAGAGGTTGTCTTTAATGCCATGAAGGGTGTCAATCCGGGTGCATCGATAGACGACCAAGTGCAACCCGCAGTCGACACGTTTATCAAACAATTAAAGTCTGCGTTGGTCGAGCAAGGCGAATTAAAATCCGTTGACGAAACGGTTGATTTTGAAACCGAAGAGGCTCGTCAAGCGATTTCGGTCCTGATTCGCGCCAATATGGATCAAATGCATTTGCCTTGGTTTCGATTTTTTGCAACCCACGAACCCGGTCCAGTGCTTGAAAAAGTGCGTTGTCCTGTGTTAGCGCTAAACGGTCAACGCGATGTGCAAGTCGACCCAAAACTTAATTTGCCAAAGATCGAAGCGGCGTTGCGTGCTGGAGGAAATACTCAGGTCAAGACAATGGAGTTGCCGGAATTAAATCACCTATTTCAAACTGCAACCACGGGAGCTTTGTCTGAGTATGAATCGATTGAAGAGACTTTTGCTCCGTCTGCATTAAAGGCAGTCACCGAATGGATTTTGGGTCAAGTTAAAAAGTGAGTTCTGACCTATCCCTTTGCATTTCGGTCAGCGATCTAGCGGAAAGCGATGTGAGCGAGCAAATTGATTTTTCTGCTATTCACGTGGAAATACCCCAGGGCTTGTCTCGGGGATGCTTGTGTTTTTCACGTGGAAATACCCAAGGGCTTGTCCCGGGGATGCTTGTGCTTTTCACTACACTACGCTCGCCTCACAATTACCGCTACCCGCATCATGAATACCCAAGGGCTTGTCCCGGGGATGCTTGTGCTTTTCACTACACTACGCTCGCCTCACAATTACCGCTACCCGCATCATGAATACCCCAGGGCTTGGAGATCGTCCAGCTTATGAGTGCTGTCGTGGCAACGAGTAGGCAAAAAAAATGACCTTCGTGAAATTTGGTTTTTCGCACAGAATGTGCGTTCTTAGAAATCCAG
>JBGSMY010000216.1:0-8588 GCA_041739975.1 Pirellulaceae bacterium | reverse complement strand
CAAATCCATAGACGCGATCGCCAAATAATATCAATCCAACCGAATCACCTTGCCGCAAAGCGATATAAGCCAGCATTAACATTGCATTGAGCGCATGATCTAACAGCGTAAACTTACCGCTTAAACCGGTCATCATTCGCCCACAATCGATCATGAATATTATTTGCTGATCTTGATTCGATTGAAAATCTTTTACCGTTAACTTCTGCCGCCGCGCGGATGAGCGCCAGTCGATATGACGATGGTTGTCATCGCGAGTATAATCGCGCAATCGCTCAAAATCATGGTCTTGCCCCACTTTCCGAGATCGCCTGACACCCAACAGACTTAATCGATTTGTACGCGCCAACAAATCAAACTCAGAAATTTGTTTGAGGTCGGGATAAACGTGAATTTCCTGGGGACAAGCGCACTGAATCATTCGACGCCAAAACCCCCAGCCACTTTCGACCTCCAAGTGAACAGCTCGGAGCCCAAACCAACCCCGACGGGTGGCCACAAATTTGTAACTCAAGCGAGCTTCAGAATTTGCTGGCAACCGAATCTCAAATCGTTGCGGACCTACTTCAAAGGTGTCCGGACAGTCATCTTTGACTTGGATCGAATAGCTGCGGCGAGAATGATTGCGGACGCACAGCTCGACAGCGTGTGGCTTGCCTAAGCTGGCTACTTTTTCTGCTACGCGAAGCGCCGAAAACCGTGCCGGCGTCGGAAGTGAAAATAAATCCACGATCATGATCAGCACTAAACCGAGATTCACGAACCATAAAAACCCCGCCAGATCCGAAACCAGCGGCGTCAACAAGGCAATACCCAGCGGCAGCAAAAACCAAAGCAACATCGCTCGACTCGGATACACCTGCCGTTGTCGGGCCAACACTACAAATGGAATCAACAGAACCAATACCAGACGCAATGGGTGCCCGAGCAAAAAAAGCCCGGCGGCCTGCACCCATTGAAAGATCGATTCCCAAAATGCTGACGTCACGACATCAATTCCCTTGACAACTAATCCAAACGAGGCACCGGAATTGACCGGATCAATTCCTGCAACAATTGGTCAACCTGTTGCCCCTCGACTTCTGCCTCGGCGGTCAGAGCAACTCGATGCCGCAGCGCCGGAATCGCCAACTGCACAACGTCGTCCGGTACCGCAAAATCGCGACCGCAAAAGGCAGCCAAAGTCCGAGCCCCTTGCATCAAGCTAATGCCAGCTCGCGGTGATGCTCCGATATGAAATGCTGGCCATTGCCGTGTCAGCCGTACCATCTGATTGATGTAGTTCACCAATTTCGGATCTACGCGGACGATTTCATTCTGCCTGGTGACGTGACGAATTTCCTCGGCGTTGGTTACAACTTCAATCTCATCTTGCAGTCGCACATTCAATTCTTTTTGACCACTGTGCAACATTAAAATCTCAGATTCCTGGGCTTCCGTTGGGTAAGTGGCCAAGATTTTAAATAAGAACCGATCCAATTGCGCTTCGGGCAGATTATAAGTACCTTCAGATTCGATCGGATTTTGGGTCGCCAAAACCATAAATGGCAAATCTAATTGGTGAGTCACGCCGTCGATCGTAACGTTTTTTTCTTGCATGATCTCAAGCAATGCCGCATGAGTCTTGGCCGGCGCACGATTAATCTCATCGGCCAACAACAACTGTGTAAACACTGGACCTTTGCGAAAATTGAACTCCAGAGTCTTCATGTTAAAAATCGGAGATCCGGTAACGTCGGATGGCATCAAATCGGCGGTAAACTGAATGCGGCCAAAATCACACCCAAGCACTTTGCCCAAGGTCCGTACAAAAAGCGTTTTTCCTAATCCAGGAACGCTTTCGATCAATACATGCCCACCGGAAAACAACGCGACCAATGTCCCCATCACCAATTCATCTTGGCCGACAAAAATCTTAGAGATCTCGTGCGTAATTCGGCGATAGAGCTGACGCGCCGCCGTATCTTGCCCGTACTCCGCTCGTGGGTCCAAAGTCGGCGATCGCAACAACGGTTCATTTGGTTGGTTAACCACAGAGCGATTTGATTCGCTGGGCGCGGACCCCGTGGAATTCGCCGACGCTTCGACCGTCGACCGATTGTGTGTCAAGATTGGATTAGCGCTTTGCAAAGGTGAGTCGGCGACGCTGGTTGCCTGACATTTGGGGCACCGCACCGATTTGCCCGCATATTCCAACGGGATGCGCAGACGCGTACTACAACTGCTACAAATAAATTCAATGCTCGCTGTGTCCCGTCCAGGCGATTGTTCGTTCGGCGGTTGGTTCATGTCTGCCTTTGCAAAATTTGTATCGTTCCAAGTTACAATTTACGGTTATCCAGGAATTTTAGTGGCTGGGTGGTGACGATCTTCAGGTTTTTCTCGTCGATTGGCTGCGATTGATGAAGCTTCCCGATCTACACTGATGAAGCTTCCCGTTCTACACTGTGTGACCCACACGAAAGTGCGTGTTGATTCGAATTCAATCTTGCCGATAATTCCCAGCAACCAGTCTGGCGCCCGCTCGAATCCGTCGTTCGTGCTTATCGTGTCTTTCCTGGTTAAATCTTTTTTACCACTAAATTCACGGAAGAGCCCTATTTACTATCTATCGAGCGGCGGAATCGATCGATTACCTCACGTGGTTCTTGAATTCGACCTGTTTTCGCCCACATTCGCCCCAACGCTTCCAAGTGCCGACCAAATCTCGATTCCGTCTGGGTTACCAAGCGACGCGGTCGGCCAAGGATTGGAAATACCACAAAACAATACATCACTCCCAAAATAACAATTTGCGGGACAATGTATTTCAACGGTGCCTCGACAACCCAAGCCAACTGACCGCCAACATTTTCTGAATCAGAAACTATCAGCCCTTGCGGACCACTTTCTAACAACATAACGCGGCAACCATAGTATTCGGTCTGGCTGACTTTGGCCAATAATTCCTCTGCCAATGGACGACGGCTCTTCCGGGCAAATGGATAATTCAACAAAAACGATCCGTTGTTCACAACGATAATACGATTGGCAAAGCTGTCACGAGACGTCAGTTCAAAGGCAAAAACTTCGCTAGTCTCCGTTTCAATCAGCGATCGAATGCGGAAGGGTGATTGGGACTTCGGAATGATGCGACGCTCTCCCCAAACCACTTCGCCACGCACAAATAAGTCGTCGGTGACTTCGCCAATCAATCTGGCTTGCGAATTGCCTGAGACTCCTGGTTCTATCGTAAACCACTCACAATCGAGTTGCTGAAGAGATTCACCGGATTGCGCGAGCCAATTCAACCGCGATTGACTTAGCTCGCGCAAGGCAAGTTCCCGTGGTTCACCGGTAACAGTATTTATCACATTTTGCCAATACTCCATCGACGCGTCATAATCGCGGCCAATATAAACCAACGTACGATTTTGACCACTACGCAGCCATAGATTTATGCGTTCTATGACCGATTCACTGGGCACATCCCAACTATCCGGCGCCCAAATCAGTAGGTCAAAATTCTCGATCGCCGGCGACAGCGTGCGGTTCACCACAACGTCACAATTCTGAGACTCCAAGAAATGTTTAAGCATTGCCGTGCCATTAATACTGGTCGCGTATTGCAGACCACGACACCGCCCGTAGCCAGTTCGCAATTCGCTTTGGCCAACAACCGTCCCGCTGAAAACCGTTATCGCCAAAAAACCAATCACTATGCTCCAACAACGTCTCTCACGCATCCGATCATGTAACATGTTGGGCCTCATTTTCTTTTTGCCCAATGATCGCTTCGATGCCCGGCAATTGCGACCAGAGATTTGTAAATACATGAGACTCAATCGACTTTGCTCCAAAAAACGCCTGCTCAAACGGAATCATGGATGCTTCAAAATAGGCTCGCAAATTCGATCGTCGCGAAAGCTCCCACAAGTACTGTCGATTGGTTCGGCCTTTGCGAAGCCGCAACCATTGGTGCTTATCCAAAATCAACAAAAGATGACTGAATAAATAGATCGTCGCTTTGGTAAAATTACCTTCTTGAGCCGCTCTCGCCGCCTGAGCCCGGAAATCGGCTGGATTTCCACCGATCGCAAACGGTAACTCGGCGATTCGTGAAACGTCGATCGATCCACCAATCTCGGCGTCCAATTCTTCTTCGTCGCGTTGGCTCTTGGTCATAAAAAACCAGATCAACAATCCAACCACGGTGGCGATCAACAACCCCAGTACCGCATACATAGCTGCATCAAACCACCACAGACTGGCCGCAGGCGCTTGTGTTGTGGGTTGAACTTGGGGGACCGGTTTAGCAATTGGAACTTGGTTTCGCTGACGTGAGGCGGCTTGCGGGCCAACCTCTATCGGCACGCTGGTAATTTCGTCGCGATCGGGATCGTACCACGGGAATTTTTCTTGTCGAAGGTAATCGTCTAATTTACGCAACAGCGAAAGCCTAACAGTCGTTAGCTGGGCTACGGGGGTATGAGACATTGCGATGTAATTGCCTGCGTTAACGTCGACCGCCCCATTCACATGTTGAGTGTCACCATTTGCAACCCCAACGCTCGCCAGCAGCCAAACCAGTGCAACCAAGTAAACTCTAAATTTGAACCACAAGTCCGTGACCGTTTCTCGGGCTCGTAGGGCACGATGTTCGCTCGCCGGAAACGATGGTCGCGTCCGAATTAATCGACTTGAATAGTCACAACTGAATTGTTTCATGACGTTCCATTGGTCTATCGAAGACACTATTTACGCGTGCTATTTGGTGATGGATATTAGCTTTTGAGCTTCCGCTCGAACTTTGATCTCGACATCCCACCCCTCTTGGTTAATTCTCGCGTTGATATATGCCAAAAATCGAACCACGGCGAAAAATACGGCTGTCGTCCACAGCGCCAAAGGCCATAGTACCGCCACCATCCAATCCGGCAACTCCAAACCTAATCCCAAATTTTTCGACGTCCAATGACCAGCCGAATACATCGACAATGCCATTAACCCCGCAAACCATCCGCGCATGAACAACCCACCCAGATGGTCAGCGGCAGCCGACGAGTGCAGCATATGACTGCGCGATGAAAACCCCAATTTTGAATCATTTGGCTGTTGTTTCCACGGCGTCTGTTCCAAAGTGATTATCTCCGAGACAAACGGTCGCAATCCTCGAATCAAGATCCCCAGCAAGACTGCAATTACCAAAAATACCACCACAGCCCCGACATCGTCGGCTTGCCCTAGAACCAGAGACAAAAGCATTACAGGACCAATCTGTCCGATGATGCCATGCAGCCAACATAATGGCAACCATCGACGGCTAACCCTGAAAAGCGTGTCTCGCACCGAGGGGCGTTCAATAAACATCACTTGCCCCAAATAATGCGAAACCATTATTGTCGCGGCGGGCATTTGGTTGATCACTAACAACATCATGACCCAACTGTAGAGCGAGCGATACAGTTCAAAGTTGTAATCGACCAACATCCAACGCAAAACGACTGCATTAAAGATTACAAACGGGGCAACACCAATTAGGGCAACGGCCACTAGATTCCAAAAGTGAACCCGAATTACTGGCAATGCCAGATCGAGCATCTCCAAGACTGTTCGCTGTCGGATGGCAATGAAACTTCGTTCTAATTTCATAGCATCCCCTCAACTTGGCGGGCACTGGCACGTGGCAAAGCCCGACGGTTCCAAGGGTAACCCAAAATAATAAAATAGAACATTAGCAATCCTGACGAGCCCACGGCCACCATGCCTTTAACCCACCATGGCACTATCGCAGAAGCTCCGGGGGACACAAAAGCCTCTACCAGCGCGGCTAGTACAAACAGCACCACGGCGCACATCACGATTGGCAAAGCTTCACGACCGCCAAGTTTCAATGCATCAGCCCGTCGCAATCCGCCAGTAAACAACCATTTATGGCCGATCCGTAGTCCAGCGCCGGCGGATAATATTATGGCCGTCAATTCAAAAGGTCCGTGTGCCGTGACAAAATTCTGAAAATTTGCCCCGGCCTCGCCGTTCTCAGGTCGAAACATAAATCCAAATACGGCCCCAAGATAGACTGCATTAAAAGACAACGTTACCAGCCCCGGTAAAAAGAACAGCATTGATACAAAACACGCCAAGCCGATGCCGGCATTATTGAACACATAAAATCCGGTCATCGCCACGTTGCCGCCAGCACCTCGGCCATCACCGAACTGTGAATACATCTGCACGAAGGCCTCCAGTTGTTCTTCGCCAACCACGGAGGTGGCAAACTCGGGCCATAAAATTTGCTCATACGACAACCAAGCCGACAAACCAAATAAACCCCAGAAGATTAGCATCGCAATATGGACGCAAGGATCGCAAAATATCCGACGAGGCGTCTCAATGAACAAAACAAATAACCACTGTTGGTATTGGAATGACTCACTGCGGTACAATTGGTTGTGTGCGCGGGCCACCAGATCGTGAAGGTAAGCCGTTGTATCCGGTGGCAATTGGTAGGCGGTGACCAAAGCCAAATCGGCGCAGGCATTACGGTACAAAACTCCAAATCTTCGCAATTTGATCGATTCAACTTTGCGAACCCTACTCGACAACTCACTGATCAGCCTCTCCAATTCCGACCAATCCGCCTGCCGCTTTTGGATTAATTCTGCGACTTTCATACGACTTGTGCCTCCGGTACAAAAGGCCGAATGAGCGTGTCCGAATCTTGCTCCTGCGAGGTCGATAAAAACGCTCGATGGTACAAAGCGCACATCAACAGGTCGCTATCCGTATCTCGCGGCAGCTGAAATCGTTCCAACAACAACGGCACCAAATGATTGGCAATTTCTTGACACCGCGCCGGTCCCAGATATGCCCGCCGCGAAACATAATGGGCCAAACATTGACTGAAGGAAGAACTTACTTGAAAGTCGCCAGGAATCAAACTAGCTAAACTCGCCACACGAGAATCAGTAAAATCAGCCAATCGAGATGGCAATAGTTGCGGTTCGAAAACCACCATCGTACCCGCGACCCAATCTCCCGCACGACTAAAACGGGCCGTACTAGCCATTATCAATAGCCCTAATCCCAATGTGGGTACTGACAAAGCGTCTCCCCATTCTGGCTCCATTCCAACCAATAACAAGGGCGACACAAATGGCATCAAATCCAACAATCGAAAGAAATTTCTCAATGTTGCTTGACTACTATCGATCGCCGAGCCATCGGTCGACAAGACGCGCAGCGACAATAATCGTTTGCCAAAGGTCTGCCCGTTCCACTTTGTTTCAGCGTAGGCGCCATAAAACCAAGTTACACAAAACGACCCGATCAAGACCAACGCCATCGCGATACCAGCCAGGAATTCTGCAACCTCGGGACTGATAGCCATTTGAATCGACATTGCAAAATAAGATACAGCAAACATCAAGCAGATAACGATCAGCCAATACAAAAATTGTGAGATTAACAAATCTAACAGGTAAGCCATAAGACGCCGAAACGGACCGGCGATATGGAACGCAAAAGAGATATGTTCAGGAGTTTCAATCGTCAACTGCGTATCAAGTACAGTAGCGTTTGGTGCCTGGAGTCCATCGGCGCCTTGTTCGCGTCGATCCCATCGCGGTCCAACTTTCGTTTGTGTTCGCCGGTCAGCTAACGACACTTCGTTGTCCTCATGCTAGTCCAACCCGGGCGACCTTTCCTAATCCGACACGCCGAAGACATCATTTCTCCAATTCGTTTGCGGCAAGAAAAAATTGTCATGGGTCCTCGTGAGCGACAGAAATGCATTGGCTTCGCGGCCGAACATTGTGATTGTGTCCGATAGACCAGAATTTTTCAAGCGAACGAATTGAAACTCCAATATCCACCAAGTCGCAAATGTAATATCTCGATGCCCCCCTTTGTCATTTTCACTACTTTCCGTGAAAATCGATAAACGTTCGCGGTTCGCGACCATTGAGTCCTGTTGAAATCAGCAGTCTTTGAACTCAGGGCATGCCCTTCACAACGTAAAAACCAATAAACGCTGAAGCATTTATCGCCAAAGAAATAATAGAGTGGGCCCTATGAAAATTCACGCAACGACGATTTTAACCGTTCAACATCAGGGCTTTGTGGCCATGGGCGGTGACGGCCAAGTAACCTTGGGTACGGCCATCATGAAAGCCGACGCGATCAAGATCCGACGTTTGCTCGAAGGCCGAGTATTGTGCGGATTTGCCGGCAGCAGCGCCGACGCGTTTTCATTGCTCGAAAAATTTGAAGCCAAGCTTAAGGATTCGCCCAACAATATTCTGCGGGCCGCCATCGAACTAGCCAAACAATGGCGAACGGATAAAATGCTGCGTCAGCTTGAAGCCTTGCTGACGGTTACCGATGGACATCAAGTACTTTTGATTAGTGGTACGGGTGATGTAATTCAGCCGTCCGACGGTATTGCGGCGATTGGGTCCGGCGGCAATTACGCGTTAGCCGCCGCCCGAGCGCTGAAAAAGCACACAACCATGACTGCGGCAGAAATCGTCCGCGAGTCGATGACAATCGCCGGTGAACTGGATATTTATACCAATACAAATATTGTCGTCGAACAACTTGAAACACCG
>JBGSMY010000152.1:0-5401 GCA_041739975.1 Pirellulaceae bacterium | reverse complement strand
ACTCTTTGTTGCAATTATTTTGTCATGGATTGTCAGCCTGAGGACAGGCTGACCTACTGTAGCTGACCTACCGTAGTCGACCTACCGTAGCCGTCCGCTGTCCTCAGCGGCGGTGCATCTTGACTGGCAACTCTTTGTTGCAATTATTTTGTCATGGATTGTCAGCCTGAGGACAGGCCGACCTACTGTAGCCGCCCTACCGTAGTCGACCTACCGTAGCCGCTCGCTGTCCTCAGCGGCGAAAGGCCACGCCTCGCATCCAATTCCCCATAGCTTCACATCAAGGAACCTACCATGGATCGAAACGATTTTTCCTTTTTTGATCGCAATCAACCGTTTACGATTTTCGAAAGCAATTTGCCGCACTGGATGCAATCCGGATGTCTATATTTTGTCACATGGCGGCTAGGAGATTCTCTCCCAGTCGAAGCGTTGGTTCTACTCGATGACGAGATCAACCGCAAACTGATTTCGTTAGGACTTGACCCGTGCAAAGACCTTTCCGTTCAACTTCAGTAACTTGCCCCCAAGGACCGCAGCAAACTCAACTGGCAGCTATTTATGATACGCGACAAAATATTGGACGGAGGGCATGGGACTTGCCCAATGCGTGATCACAAGATTGCCGAAATAGTTCGCGACAGCTTGCTGCATTTTGACGAGGACCGATATTTCTTCACAGATTTAGTTGTGATGCCCAATCATTTGCATTACCTTGCAGGGTTTCCGGATGAAGAGCTATTTCTCAAACAGAATACGGATTGGAAAACGTATATTGCGCGGGCGGTAAACGAAAAGCTGGGTCGAAAAGGAGATTTTTGGCAACCCGATCAATTTGATCATTTAGTTCGAAGCGAGTCGCAATTTGAGTATTTTCGAAAGTATATACGCGACAACCCACAAGTCGCGGGATTGCCACAAGGCGAGTTTTTATGGTTTTCGAAATCGCTAGGGAAAAGGGAGAATAGCGGAGTAGATTAATATTCGGTAGCCGCCCGCTGTCTTACCGTAGCCGCTCGCTGTCCTCAGCGGCGGTTAATGTAGCCGTCCGCCGTCCTCCGCGGCGGTGCATCTTGGCTTGCAACTTTTAGTTGCAATTATTTTGTCTTGGATTGTCGGCCTGAGGACAGGCCGACCTACTGTAGCCGACCTACAATAACCGTTGTCTTCAGCCCCGGTCATACAGCATTCAACGCGTCCATTCAGTCAAAAACTTCAAGAGCAAACTCTCGTTATAACCCTGCCCTTGCTCTAACTCACCTGTGCCTTGCGAATGCAACAAGTCGCCATTGGTTTCGAGCACAAATACGTGAGGATAAGCTTCGATTTTTGGGTACTTGGCCAGAAACGCTTCCGCGTGATCGCCAGGATAAGTCACCTTCATTACCAAGAAATTCTTTTCCAAATGCGATTTGACAGCAGGGTTGGTTACCATGAATTTGGACATAAGCTTACACCAACCACACCATTCGCCGCCGACGTGTAACAATATTCGTTTGTTTTCCGATTGTGCCCGCGCGATCGTCGCAGTCAGATTCTGGACCGGATCGCTAGCCACGTCATAAGTTGCGACTGTATAGAAACTCGCGGTCTCTGTTTCGACAGAACTAGTCTCGGGCGGCGCTGACGCGTTACTATTGCTGTTGCCGGGGGCAGCATTATTGGCCGAGGCCGGTATTGTATTCGTATCCGGCGCTGCAGTTGTCGTTGGATTACAACCAACGGCCAATGACAACACGATGGCTGTTAAGCTCAACCAACTCGCACTTAAACAAACGCGCATCACAGACTCCAATTCAAATTGGGAACAACCGTTTTTCAAAATTTTCACGCCACGAAGTCTACCAAAATTGAACTTTTCCGTACATGAATGATCTCTTGTTCCAAGCCGACAAGCCGCCGTTTTGTAGATTCGAATCATTGAGAACAGTAGTTGATTCCACATGCAAAACGCGGTCATCTCGATGTCGCAATGCTTCGAGATGTCCAAATTATTTTGAAACACATTGCCAAAATCTAATAGAGGGTTGTGACACTAACAACCGTCGGTGTTATCCGCTTATTCATGAAGCACGCGGCCGTTGACCGCGACGGCAAAACATGCTGGCCACAACCCCAGCAATCAGCGGCATCATCGCCGGTTCTGGCAATACTGAACTTTCAAAACTGTGTGGCCCTGTTGGAGGAAACTCGGTGGCAAAAAAGATGGCATGATTTAAATCAAATTCAAAATAAGCGTCGCTGCTTGTCCAGAGTCCCGCCTGAATTGCTTCTTGAGCCAACGCAGAATCCAGGACCGTCGCCGAAGAACCCAGTCCTCTTAATTGAATAAAAAACTCGAGTTGCCCTAAAGGATTTCTCAAACCGATGCCATACGACCAGTCCAAGGTATCCAGCGAATGAGGAAACGAAACAATCATATCGCCGCCCCATGGACTTCCTGCATTTTTTAAATCCGCAATCGTCGCAAAATTTCCGAAACTGTCAAAATAATAATCACCGCCTAATGACAGCGTGAACATGCTATTCGACATGACCGGCAAAAACAAATTCTTCACCGACTCGTCGTTGTCGGTTGTCGCCAGCGACCAAGGCGAAGGTCCGGTTGCATTGCCGGTCGCCATGTTGAATTCCATATCGCGCGCGGCCCCGTAGATCAAATTTGATATGTCATAGGCAGAAACGTTTGCCGGCTTAAACAAAACTCCACTAAGACTAAGTAACAACGTTAAAAATAAACAAAATCGCATTTGCGATCTCCAATGATTTAGAAGTTTCGTCTACCGCGGCCATCGCCTAAGACGACCCGGTCGATATGAACTAATAGTCTAAACGATCGCCCGAATAAATGTTTGCAAAATAATACAATTTGTCTCCACGCAAATGGCAGCCCGCCTAGTATTTATTCGAACGTACAAGAATTTTCAGACTCTACACCGACAACGAAAATGCTGTCGGCGGGTTTTCCTGGGTTCGTCTATCGAAATTAACCTTAGGTGCACGCAAGCGACCTAATTGTCTTGCCAGCGAAAAATTTTTAGTGCGATAGCAAAGGACAAAACCGTCCAGACAGACATGATGCCCAGTTCCGGTGCGATGGCTGCCAGCCCTGCTCCATCGTTGATGACAGCTCGCAAGGCATCGATGGCAGGAGTCAACGGCAGCCAACGGATAAACGGGTGGGCCACTTCGGGAAATTTCTCCCAGGAAAAAAAGATGCCGCATAAAGTCCACATTGGCAGCATTACCAAATTCATCAACCCCGATGCCGACTCCAAGGTCTTGCAGCGCGAAGCCACCAGCAATCCAATGCCAGAGAACTGAACGGCCGCCAACAACACGATGCCGATCAAAATGAACCAGTTACCTTGGACTTTGACTCCAAAAATCAACCAAGAGAAAGCTAGAATCAACAAAATCTCCGGGACCATAAACAGCAAGCGGCTGAGCATCACGCCACCCAAAAAGTCACTGCGGCGCATCGGCGTGGCCACAAACCGTTTGAGCAATTTGCGAATTCGCAGATCGACAATTGCAAACCCTACTCCCCATAAGCCACCGCCCATCAACCCCATACCAATCAGGCCGGGTACTAAGAAATCAATGTAACGGCTGCCGGATTCCGCGACCGTCACGTCTTGGGAAGCAAATACATCTTGCCGACCCGCCGCCCGTTGCAAACGATCATCGATTTCGCGGCGCAAGGCTGGCGATTCAGGTCGAGTGGGGTCAAACCAATATTCAATCTGCAATTCTTCGGCGGCAGTTTCCAACGTTGCCGGCGCCGATTTCGCTGCAGTGGCCGACACTACTAAAAACGACTTGCCGGTGCGCAATCGTTCGCGACATGTTTCAATGGGCAATACATTTATTTTGAGATCGGCCTGGACTTCCAGGCGACGGTTTACAGCCGCCGCCGCGGGAGAGTCGACCAAATCAAACTCAACGATCGTTTTGGTTTGGTTGCGAAAAGCCAGCCCTAAAACCACAATCATCAAGAGTGGAAAAATATAGACCCAGAAAACCGCTTCGGGTTGACGGATAAATTCGATCAAGCGTGACTTGGCCACGGCCAAGAGAGGATGCAAAACTGTTTCAGGTTTAATATTAGTTGAGCTCATGTGCGACTCCGTTCGTTGGCGGTGTTCACCGCGACGAGTTTTTCCGACGCTTGATCCAGTAAATGGCGACCGGTCAATTGCACAAACAGGTCTTCAAGCGTAGCGTGCCGCGTTGCCAGGTTCGTCAGCGCCACGTCACACTTGGCCAGCGCGTTGACTACTAGTGGCAGTACGCGATGGGGCTGGTCGACACTGATCGTTACGTTTTGTCCGGTCTCGGTAATTGCCTGAACCCCAGGCAGTTGACGCAATACTTGCGTGGCCTGCGGTGGCCAGTCGCCTTCCCAAGCGACTTCGATGAAATGTTCGGCACCTAGCGAGCGAATCAGTTCAGCCGGCGTGCCTTCGGCGATCACTTTGCCATGATCAAAAATCGCCACGCGGTCGCAAAGCCGTTCGGCTTCGTCCATGTAGTGTGTGGTCATCAGCACGGTGCGACCACCATCGACCAACGACTGGATAATTTCCCAAAGTTGTCGTCGGCTGACAGGATCGAGTCCCGTGGTAGGTTCATCGAGAAAGACAACTTGCGGATCGCCGACTAGTGCGGCGGCTACGGCAATGCGTTGTTTCTGGCCCCCGGAAAGTTTTTTGATCCAGGAGTTTTGTTTTTCTTCGAGAGAAACTTTGGCAATGGCTTCTGCTACTGTAATGCCGCGGGGATAGAAACTGCGAAACAGGCTGAGCGTTTCGCGAACGGTAAGTTTATCGCTGAGTTCGGTTTCTTGAAGCGAGACGCCGATGAGTTGGCGGATCTGATGATCGTCGCGGCCCCACTCGAGACCCATGACATGGGCTGAGCCACTAGTGGCCGTTAAGAGTCCTTCTAGAACTTCGATCGTTGTGGTCTTGCCTGCGCCGTTGGGACCCAGCACGCCGTAACACTCGCCCCGACGCACTTGCAGATTGATCCCCTGGACCGCTTCCACCGGCGGTTTACCTGGGTAAGTTTTGACTAACGAACGGCACTCCACCGCAAACTCGGACATGCATTTGCTCCCGCGATGAAAAAACAAGATTATAGACGAATCGTCGGCGAGAAGTTTTATAGTTGGGGCACGGCATGTCGGCTACGGTAGGTCGGCTACAGTAGGTCGGCCTGTCCTCAGGCCGACAATCCACGACATAATAATTGCAACTAAAAGTTGCCAGGACTTTCTAACCGCCGCTGAGGACAGCGAGCGACTACATTAACGGCCGCTGAGGACAGCGAGCGACTACAGTAGGTCGGCTACAGTAGGTCGGCCTGTCCTCAGGCCGACAATCCACGACATAATAAT
>JBGSMY010000063.1:0-2866 GCA_041739975.1 Pirellulaceae bacterium | reverse complement strand
GGGGACAAGAAGATTGGGGGACAAGAAAATGAGGGGACAGGAAAATGGGGGGACAGGAAAATATAAACAAAAAACCACCGAGAGTACTCGGTGGTTTGATTTCGAAAACTATTTAACGACTAGCCAATTTAGGCAATCGCTTTAAAATCGGCTAGCCAATTCGGACAAATGCCGTTGTAACGACAAGCCATTTCTGAGCGGTCGTTTTTTTTAATCAATATTTGCTTTGAGATTGAATAACAAGAAGTGATATCCAGTTTCGTCGCTGGTGATGAAACCGCCGCTGGGGGCAAAGTACTTTTCGATATCGGAAAACTTAGGGATTGGATTGTTCGACAACCCGCGTTTAAACCGTCGCAAATACTTGTTGTCTTCGTCGTCTATTTCGTCGAGAGCGTTTTTCGCATCATCGGAATCGGCCATATCGAGCATCCAGCGGAACGTGGTGGCGGGCTGCGAGTAGAAAAACGCAGCTGGCATGTCAGTTCCTAGCATGATGCTCATCTTCCGGGCGACTTCGTTCATTTGGTCATTTTCGATCAAGCCCGGGTTATCGCCAATGCTCGTCTCGATAGCGGACTTGATGTACTCTTCGCTATCGCAGATGACTAGAGTGTCTTCGATGATCGCAAACGTTGGCGCCGACGGTCGGATTGAAATCCGCATTTCCCCGGATTCTCGCATTTGCTCGAAGCGTTCGCGTTGCTGTTCCGCGACAGAATCCATTGTCCAGTACGTTACGCCTTCGTGTTCCTTGGTTTTTACAAAATCTTCTTCCTCGTCAGGGTTCTCTTCGCGTCTGTCCGCGTTGATACGATCTTTGATTTTATCGAGAACGATTTGCAGTTTTTCGTGATCGGCAATTCCCAATCCCACTGCGGTAATTTGGCTATTCATGGTCGGTGGCGTGACGAATCCCTGAGCGGTTGTGATTCGGCCATTGAGTGCCGGCAAAATGTCCTCCTGCAAGCTCAGTTCTAATTCTTTTTGTAGATTATCTTCGACCTGCGTTTTCATGGTATCTTCGCCGCCGAACGTGTCGACAATTTTGGCCAACTCCGTAAACATCTTTTTCAAATCGATGCTGGATGACATGTAAGTCGTCGTATCAGCAGCCAACCATTTTTGTGGTTTGTACTCACCAGGTTTTAACGCCAACATTTCCAAAATGCCGATTTTGGGACTGGAGAGCAGCACGTGCATGTGGCTAATCGATTCCAGGCCTTGTTCGTCAAACATCGATGCGCCGCCAATTGCTAACAGGCCATCTAAACCGAGGACAGGCAGAAAATTCAAAGCGGCCTGCGTACCCACATCACCGCGAGTGGCCGCGCGGATCATTTCAATGGGATCGACATAAAATCGCATTTCGGGCGGGGTTTCTTTGGTCCCGCGACAACGATTCATCACTGTGACAAACTTGCGATTATCGGTTAAAGGGCGAATCTTTTCGATCGATTCACCTCGCCAGCGTTTGACAATTTCTTCCGCTAATTTTTTGTCAGTGACGACGACCATGGTGTTGCCCATGCGAAACTGAGTTAGTTTGACGCCATCGGGGCCAGCAGCTGTTGTGAATTTAACTTCACCTTCCTCCGCTTCTTCGACAGTACCGCCCTGTTCTTCGACAAAGTCCAGGCCGCGCTGCATCACGCGGTCGGCAATGTCGGTTTCTGGATCAATGTCCATAAACAGAGCGAACTGCAAATCGGCCCGTTTGGGTGCAATGGCGGCAAAACAGATTTCGCCTGTCGGTAGGTTTTCGAAATCTTCCCAGGCCAAACCGACTTGGTCTTGGACCTCGGAATAAGCTTCTTTAGCTTGCGCAAACAGATCGTCCACCAACGGTGCAACCTTTTCATCTTGCAACATCCGTCCAATATTGGTTGACCGGAAGTCTTGAGCAAGTTCACGTAAATTTTGTAATTGGATGTACATGACAGTCGTTTCCGGCAACAACTTGTCGGTCGTTGGTCGAGTCGACTGTGCCCAACATGGAAACACCAACATCCAGGTGGCAAACGCCATCCAAACGGCGGTTTGCCATCGTGCTACTACTAATCGCATGGACACTTTCCTTTATTATTAAATTTGGGGGTGATTTTCCTGATAGCAAGTGAAACAAAATCCTATCCGATCTCTTCGAGTTACTAAACTCCGCTCGACGCTTGCGAGTTTCGAAATCGCCACGAATTCCAAAGAAATGGCAATGTTTCGCCCAGGCCAAACGGGGGCGACTAACGCTCAATCGCCCGAGTTTTTTGGAATTTGGAATTAAGTTTCGGTACAATGGTGGGAGAAATCCGATATAAATGAAGTTCCTCATTCGGTTTCAATCGCTAGCATTCTCGATGGATGTCATCAATTAATTGAGAAAAAGCGATACTTGGGTGCTTGAGGACGGGTTAGTTACAGTTCGACGCAGGATATCTGCGTTGTATTCGGTGCACGTGAAAATTGATCTCGTTGGCGTAATGATCTCGTTGGCGTGCCGTAAGCAGTGTTTTTCGTGCCCAGTGTTTTTTCGCGCCTAGTGTTTTTTCGCGCCTAGTGATTTTTTGAGGAATTGCACATGAAAATTCGACAATTCATTGGATTCTTGGCATCTCGAAGCCTTGCAACCGTGGTCTTTGCCGGGATTTGTGCAGTGACTTCGGCGGTCTCATTTGGCCAAGGCGGCGGTGGTACTGGTGGCGGCGGCACGGGAGGCACGGGAGGATTTGGCGGTACTGGCGGATTTGGGGGTACAGGTGCCACTGGAAACGTCGGGGGAACACAAACCGGCACAACCACGGGCACGGGTACTCAAAATACAAATACAGGCGGGCAAACTGGCGGTTCGTCGGTTAATGGATCGGGTAACAAT
>JBGSMY010000369.1:0-2921 GCA_041739975.1 Pirellulaceae bacterium | reverse complement strand
GGCGCGTTAGGTTTGATCGGACCGCCATTGCTGGATGCGCTGCCAGAATAGCTCAGTAAACTGTTCGACTTCATGCACCGGGAATAAAGCTTCGACTTTGCTCCGTACGGCTTGACGTGCTTCGTCGCTGGCAAAAAATTCATGTGCAACCGCATCCAAATGACTCAAATGGCGATCACAAAATTCTTTGAACTGGTCGGTTTCCATTCGTTGATTGCCAATGTCTGCATAGCCTTGCAATTGATCGGCGAAGTTATTTCGCGAATTCAGCACTTCATAATAGGGATTCCAATCCAGTGTCTTGTGAAACTTTTTCTTGGTTGTGGCAACGTAAAGCGACCACTTGAGGTTGGCAATTACCAGCCAGGGGAAATGGTAATGCAATGACGTGACTTGAGAATCGGGACACGCGTTGGCAAAGTCAATCAAGTACCATTTGCCATCTTTGCGAATCGCTTCGCAGGAATTGAAGTCCCAGCCAAAAAAAGAATTGATCGTCAAAGTCATTTTACGCAACGCATCTGCTTCGCCTTCTGACATGAAGTTCTTGCGAATCTGATAGCGATCATGTAACGGCGCCGTAGGATCGTAACTGACAATATGGAATTGGGGCCCCAGTCCAATGCAACGGACAAATAGATCGAAGTCATCGACGCCTTTTTGCAAATGCATTAAATATTTACCGCTTTGTTCGTAAGCGGCTCGCAGCATATCGTCATTGTCCAGTCGGCTAACCCCGCGCCATGCACCACCGTCGTACGGCTTCATATACATGGGATAACCAATCTGCTTGGCTACGTCGCTCAGATCAAACAGGCGAGCGTACCGCCGCAATGTCACATCGAGATCCGGCGACTCGTCGTAGGATTTGGGTGGAACCATCCAAGTTTCGGGTATCGGCATCCCTAACTTTGCCATGGCGCAGTACGTCGTTTGTTTTTCCATCGATTGGATCGACCAAGGATTATTGAAGACATATAAGTCATCCATCAATATCGCTTTTTTGATCCATTCGCGACTGGTGTGATACCAGTGCGTGACACGGTCCATCACCAAATCATATTTGCACGATTGCCGTATATTAAATGGTTCAATGGTGACGCGGTCGACTTCGAACCGGTAAGTTTGCCCGTTAACTGACAGTTGTGAGTTGATCCGGCGAAGAATTCCTTCGTAACATAACGGCCAGCACAAATCAGCCCCCAACGACAACCCAATTCGCCTTACGACGCTACTCATAAAAACCTATTTCAAAGGATCCAGTGATGATGATGGCCAAAATTCGCAGAACGACTAAATTCCCGTTCTGATTAAACTATTCTAATCAACCCGGGAATGCTCTCCATCCAGGGGTCCTCGCGTTCTGAACACATTTCCCGAAACGAATAAAAACCATAAGGTCGAAAATCCCTTGCCACATCCGGTTTGGTATCGGCGAAGCGACGAATCGGACAAAGGTCCAATCGTGGCGATTATCCAGATACCTTAGCGGACAACAGCGCCTTCAAGAATCGAAGCGAATGCCTTGCAACTTCAGGGCCCGCATGGCTGTGTCGAGATAACTCTACATGAATTCCACCCCGATAACCGGTAGCCCGCAACGCCGTCATCACTTGGTCCATTGGCATTTCGCCGTCCCCAAACATCAAGTGTTCGTGAATGCCACTACGCATATCTTCTAAATGCACGTTTACGAGTTCATCGCCGCATCGCGTTATCGAATCAAACAGAGGTATTTCCTGCAAGCACCAAAGATGTCCTATATCTAAGGTCAATCGAAAATAAGGATGAGGCAACTGTTCTCGCAACTGCTCGTAATCGGATAGCCTTTCAACAAACATTCCTGGTTCCGGCTCCATGCCCAATGGGATTCCATAATTGGTTGCTAACGTCAATGCGCGGGTCAGGTTTTGAGCAAGGTATTCGCGAGCCTGTTCAACAGTATATCCAGAATTTGCCGTTCCGCTCCAAATCGATACCGCATCGCTCCTCAAAATATCGGCCACCTGAAGCGCGTGGCGAATCAATTCCAGCCTCGGTTGTGCTTGTTCCGGCGCAGCGCACAACGACGGCCAATGTTTGCAGTCTTTGTTGAGTAGATATCTGGCCCCCGTTTCAATGACGCTGGTCATTCCATAGTCTCGCAATAGTTTGGCTAATTCACGAGCCTGTCGAGGCCAAGTCGAATCAAACGGATTGAGGCAATGGTGATCGATTGTCAAAGCCACACTGGAATAGCCGATTTCATGCAACAGCGCGACCGCGTGTTGCGTGCTGTGATTTGCCAAACCATTTGTGTTGTAACCAAAGCGCATGAGATCGTTTCCGCGTTGAAAATTAGGGTGGTCGATCGAGCCGTATCGATTTTAGAATCGGTCGTTTCCGATTGGATTTGGATTCCATGATAACCCATGATTCAAGTTGCATGCGACTCGACAGTTGCTCTTAATAATTAAGGCTCTTCGAGGAAATTAGTGGTAAAAAAGATTTGACCAGGAAACACACGAAAAGCACGAACGACGGATTCGGGCGGGCGTCAGACTGGTTGCAAGGAATTGTCGGCAAGTTTGAATTCGACTCGACACGTACGTTTGCGAGGGTCACACAGAGTCGGTCGGTAAGCGTCGTCAAACGTGGCTAATCGACTAGAGAAACCTGAAGAACGTCCCCAGCCCGCCACTAAAATTCCTAGATAACCATAATTAATGGGGCAGGGCAATCGTGGGCTAGGGTCCATGACAGGGTGACTGTGGGACGGTGAATGGTATTACGGTGACTGTGGGGTGCATGAAGCCTAATGCGTCTGGTGGATTGGTGTAGCGTGAAAAGGAGGAAAATTGGATACTTGGGGTTCGTGTTTGTAGGAAGTTGAGGGATTTAGATACGATCAGGAAGGAAATTACCATGTCCAAGGACGGGCA
>JBGSMY010000368.1:0-10325 GCA_041739975.1 Pirellulaceae bacterium | reverse complement strand
GGCAGACTAGCATCAGCAACAGCGCGCGACGGACCAACAAAAAAACCGAAGGCAATCACCTTCGGTTTTTGTCGGTTTAATCTAAATTAACCAGCGCAGACAAACTTACTTTTTGAAATTCGTCGCAGCAAATTATTAGGTTTCCCAGAGCGGCGGTGGTAACAAACCGTCCTGGAATTTTTGGTTATCCATTGCTTGCTTTGGCAGCGGCCAAGTTTTCATTGAGTCCGGCGCGATTCATCAAATAGTACAAAACGGGCGCGGCGATAAATACGGAACTATAGGTTCCGACAACCACTCCGACGACCAAGGCAAAGGCAAACCCATGAATTGAGTCACCGCCAAAGAAATACAATACGACCACCACCAACAGAGTTGTCAATGCCGTCAAAATCGTGCGGCTCAACGTTTGAGAAACACTGGTGTTGATCATCTCGGCTGTCAGTTCAACTCGTTTACCACGTTGTTCGCGAATCCGATCGAAAATCACAATCGTGTCATTCAAGGAATAACCGATCACCGTTAATATCGCGGCAAGTACAGACAGGCTGATCTTAAACTCAACGACTTGAAGAAAGCCCAGTGGTGCCGCCAAATAGTGACTCAGCGCAATGGCACCTAGCACCATCAATACGTCGTGGACCAATGCTACAACGGCCGCTAGACCATAGGCAATGTTTTGGAAGCGAATCCAAATGTAAATGATAATACCAACCAAACTGGCAAAGATCGCCGCCAGTGCTTGCCATTGAGCGTCTTGAGCGACTTGGCCACCAACACCGCTAATGGTTGGAAAAAACACTTTGGTATTTAATTCGCCGGCCCAGGCAGAAATGACTTTCTCAGCGTCTTCAGCACGATTTGCCTCAAAGCTCAATGTCCAATTCTTACTCAAAGCTTGAAACGGATCCTCATCGGGATCGGGATTATCCGACTTGATGAGAACGGTCTCTTCTTCGACCGGCAAATCCAATCGAGCACTCGCCTCGACTAACTGGGTTACAATTGAGCGACCTGAGACTTCGTCCTGAAATGTCAAATCAAACTCGAATCGTCCGCGAACCGGTGCCGGAGTGGTGGCTGCAGGATTGTCGCCATCTTGATTGCCCGCTGGATTTTCGGCCCCAATTTGACCCGCTGTATTGAGCTCGGATGATGCTGCACCAACCCCTTGTTCGGTTGCCTGTTCCGCTGTTTTGGGAGGTGTCGTCGATTGCGGATCGCCTGATTGTCCACTACCGCTTTGGCTTCCCGTCTCGGTTTCCTGACGTGTTTCCACTGGATGCCATCCTAGACGACTCGAATTTCCAATTGCTGGTAATTCCGGTGCTAACCCATTAAAGGGGTCAAACACTTTACGGTTTGCACTAACCACTGTTTGCGAATTCGGCGACTGAGGTGACCATTGGGAATTCGAAGGAGCCGATCGTTTAAAATCCAAATGATGTTTCTTAAGCCGATCGCCGAAAACTTCTGTCAAAATTTCATCCAGTTGTTTCCAAGGTTCACCTTGCGATTCATCATAACTAGGGACATTGCTGTCGATTTTGAAAACGCGTTCCTTGAATTCTGGGTCACTGAACTGTGAAACCGCAAATTCGACTTTGCTGCCCCGAACTTCGTAAGCTTGTTTATTTAGTTCTGATCGCACTTCATCAATGCTGATCGATTCATTAAAAACGATTCGAGCCGTGGATCCGCCCCGCAAATCGATATCCAAAATTCGCGACCCGAGCGAAAACATCGATACCATGCCGATGGCAATAACTACCAGCGAGACCAATATGGCAGGACGTTGCACTCGCAAAAAGTTAATCACTCCGCCGCGATACATCTGCATCATACTGAGGCTAGTAATCCAACGCTTGCGTTCGGCGATTTCAAAGAATGTTCGCGAGCAGTAAATCGCGGTAAACATACTTAAAAGAATGCCCAAGGTTAGCGTCACCGAAAAACCTTTGATTTGTTCGGTTCCAATTACGTACAACACAACAGCCGTTAATAATGTGGTCACATTGGAGTCGATAATCGTTGTTGTCGCTTTATCAAAACCATTGCGAATGGCCATTCGCAAAGCGGCGCCTTTGGTTAATTCCTCGCGAATCCGTTCAAAAATCAACACGTTCGCATCAACCGCCATACCGATTGTCAAAACCAACCCTGCCAAACCCGTCAATGTCAACGGTTGCTTGATCGCCATCACAAAAGCCAGCGTCAACAACATATTTACCAACAACGCGATACACGAAACGCCGCCCGCAAAGGCTCGGTAGTAGAACAGCATGAATAACAAGACGATGCCCAGCGATCCAAAAATCGCCAAGAAACCTTTTTGTTTCAGTTCTTCACCCAAGGTCGAAAGCTGAAATTGTTTGCTAATTGGGTTCTTGTAAAGAGCGACTTCGATCTTACCGCTTTTTAAGTTGACGATCATTTCGTCAACTTCTTTCTTTTGGAAATTTCCCATAATGCGGCCGCGTCCTGAAATCACATCCATGATTTCCGGAGCTGAAATCAACGAATCATCGAGGATCACGCCCAGTCGATACTTACCCGTGGCGTTTGGTTTGTGTTTGTTGGTTAAGGTCCGCATGCGCTTCGAACCATCGGTGGTCATGTCGAAAGCAATACACGGTCGACCTTTTTCGTCAAAGTCGGCGCGAACGTTTTTCAGATGCTTTCCCTCGACATCCCAGGTCTCGGTAGTCGGCTCAACCATCAAAATTTGCGGTGACTTAATTCCTTGGTCGGCTAACCAATTGGCGAATTGTTGACCGAATTGTTCGCCATCGCCACTGCCGCGAAATAAAGATACATCAATTAGTTTGCCAGTCTGTCGGTCCCGGACCAAATTGCCCAACATGGGGACTTCTTTCACCGGAGTGCGGGCATCTGCTCGTCCATCGAGAGTTTCGACTCGTGCCAGGTTATACCAACGCGCTACGAGCTGTCGATTGCCGCTGGAATCTGTTTCGTAAACCCCTCGAGCCGTTTCGCCCCGATTGGCTTGCTCTCTGGCCAGCCGCATGATCGTTGAGTGGTATCGTTCTTCGCAAACGATGCGGAATTGTAAGTGGCCAGTTTTGACCAGTCGATTCCAAATTTCGTCGGCTTCCACGCCATCGACATCTGGAATAATCACTTCAATTTTGTCGTCACCGAGCGGACGAATTACAATTTCTTTAACACCGCTGGGGTCGACGCGTCGCAATAGAATCGGCACGACATCAACGGCCTTCATTTTCAGACCGCCGCCGATTTCAGATTCATTTTGTTCCATATTAAGTTGCCCGACGAGGTTGATACCACCTCGCAAGTCAACACCCCAGCGAGGGGGCCAATTGGTCAACCCCACGATGCAACCTAGACTAATAGCAAGCAGAATAACGGTCAGCCGCGTTGCGTAGTCAGGCAACCGCAATGAATTTGCGATGGCACGACCGATCATCCAACACAAAATAACAGTGACGCAGAGGATTACTAACGGCAAGATCATATAGCCGAATTCGATTATCTGCTCAAAAAAAGTCTTTTGAACTAACTGGGTGGTTTCGACCGCCGCATTAGCTGCTTGGTTTACCGCATTGCTGGCCGTTGCGGCCGCATCAGCGGCTGGCGGTGTTGTGGCTGGCGTTGCACCAGGCGTTTGAATTTCCCCGGGAAGTTGCGATCCGGTTTCTTGAAATAGCCGTCCCCACCCAATGGCAGCTAGGGACACTCCGTTAGCAATTGACATCATCTTCGATTTACCTTTGTGATCCAATCTTGCTTGTATGCGTTAACTTGGTGACACCGGAGCATTGATACGTTGGCTTCAATTGACTTTCATGATTCAGTCACCGCCGGCGGCCACACGCGGTTTCCCGTCAGGGCCAACGGAGCGACCGCGCTTTTGTCTCATCAAGTCAGATCAGTGCCGGGGCCAACTTCTGCTGCGAATGCTTAAGTTTGTATTTTGCTCAGTTGCCTTTTTCAGGCGCCGAGTCTTCCTTGTCTTTTACAATTCGAACGATCGATTGTTTTAAAACCTGCATCTTCGTATTGTTCGTCTCGTCAATTCGAACTGTGACATACTCGGAATCAGAATTGAAGTTAACAATAGAAGCCAAAATCCCACCGGCGAGAACAACTTTGTCGTTCTTCTTGAGATCTGCCAACATATCCTTAAGTTTTTGTTGTTCTTTCGCTTGAGGAGGTTTCATCACCAACATATATACCAACATGATGGCTAACATCATGGGAAGAAATAACATCAAGTTTGAGAACAAACTTGGCTCTTGGGCTGCCGTATTATTGGCTGCTCCACCCGCGGCCGGCGACGCCTCGGTTCCCGGAGGTGCCGACAATTGGACGGCGAACAGCCACAGCGCGTTATTCCAAAATGACATTGAATCAACCTTAAACGAATCGAAAAACCAAACTCGATCGGCGAAAATCCAGAGCCCCAATCGGCATTAACCTGCAGGGCAAATATCGGGGCGGGCAAACCCTTCGTCGACCAATTCTCAATCTATTTCCGAGCAAACCGATTATCTTAAAACGTTACCTTGCGGAAAACAAGGCCGATTCGTGGGTTTTAATCGTTTGGCAACCCCCAACCATCGCGCTTTTCCCGACAAAAATCAAGAAAACAGTCGGCCGCAATGGCCGCCCGCATCTGGCGCATCAAGTGTTGATAATAAGCCAAGTTGTGTAGCGACAATAAAATGGGGCCTAACATTTCGTTGGCCATAAACAGGTGCCGCAAATAGGCCCGACTCAAATGCGAATAGGGCGTGGCGACGTCGGCTTGCAACGGCCTGGAGTCCAATTGATAAGCCTGATTGCGAATCTTAATTTGACCGGAATCGGTAAAGGCACAGGCGTTTCGACCATTTCGCGTGGGCATTACGCAATCAAACATATCGATCCCCCGCCGAACCCCCTCCACCAAATCTTGGGGTTTGCCAACTCCCATCAAATAGCGAGGGCGATCTCTGGGCAGCTCGGGACATGTCGTAGTCAAAATCCCATACATTTCCTCGGGCTTCTCTCCTACGCTCAATCCACCCACGGCATATCCAAAAAAATCCAAGTCGATCAATTGTCGCGCCGATCGTTGCCGAAGACCTGGGTCTAAACCACCTTGAACAATCCCGAACTGAACCTGGTCCGGGCGCTGATGGACGCGGCGACATCGTTCCGCCCATCGAAAAGATCGATCGCAAGCCTCGCGGACCTCTTCCGGCGAACTGGGCAACCCTACCACATGATCCAAGACCATGGCGATATCGCTGCCCAATGCCTCTTGTATGGCGACACTACGTTCAGGTGACAGTTCCAGCAAACGGCCATCAATGTGCGATCGAAACGTGGCCCCTTGTTCGCTGATCTTGGTCAATTGAGCCAAACTGAATAACTGAAACCCACCACTATCGGTCAAAATCGGTTTGTGCCAATCGATAAATGAGTGGAAGCCGCCGAGTTGGGCGACGAGGTCCGATCCCGGTCGCAATTCCAAATGATAGGTGTTTCCCAAAATGATCTGAGCACCGGTCGACAACACTTGGTCAAACGTCAAGCCTTTGACCGTACCGCACGTGCCCACCGGCATAAAGGTCGGCATATCAATCACCCCGCGGGGCGTCGTTAGTCGGCTAAGTCGCGCACCGCAATTGCGGTCGACATGCAAGACTTCAAAAGAAAACCCGGCCCGCTGGTGGCAGCGACCGGGTTCCACGTTTTCAATTTCCTGAGACAATTACTCGCCTCGCAGTTTTAATCCGATTTGCGTTAGCTTTTCGCGAACTTCGTTAAGACTAGTCACACCGAAATTCTTGCATTCCAACAAATCGTCGCCCGATTTGCGAACTAGCTCACCAATCGATTGCAGTTGCAACCGACTCATGCACTTCCGCGCTCGAACCGACAAATTCAAATCTCCGATCGGTCGATCCAACAACGCTTGTTCATCTGGCGATAAACTGGACGGATCGAATGTCTCGACCTCGGCATCGCGTGTTTGCGAAAACTGGCCAATCCCCAGTCCCTTGCTTTTCATCATCTCGCGAATTTCAAGCAGCGATGTCTCGCCAAAATTCTTACTCGACAACAATTCCGCTTCAGAAATGCGTGTCAAATCGCCTAAGGTCATAATGCCCATTTTTTGCAGGCAATTTCGACTACGCACCGATAATTCGAATTGTGCAATTGGCACGGACATGATCGTTTGCATCCGTTTTTGAATGCGATCGCGATCATCATCCCATTGCTCGCCACCGGTCATCGATTCGGCCGCATCGGCGCGAAACAAACGCGCACGATAATTAGTTGGAAATGACTCCAAGATGCGATCGTAACACCGAACGGCTCGACTATATTGATGATAATCTTCGTATAACAAGCCCAAATTCAACAACGCGCCAACATGGGTTGGAAAGATTGTGGCCGCGCGCTGATACAACTCTAACGCCCGATCATCATTGCCATGGCGGTCATTTTCCAATCCCAATCCAAACAAGGCCCCAGCATGTTTGTCGTCCAACTCCACCGCCCGCTCGTATAATCGCACGACTTCATCCGGATTAACACCGAGGGAAGCAATCGTGGCGGCTCGCTGATACAAATATTCCGCAGTCTGCTCGATCGGGCCAAACAAGTTATCGAGGATAACCAACGATCCTTCCAGGTCTCGAGCCAGTCGTTTTACTTCGGCTATGGCGACGGCCACCAAGTTCGCATCGTAGCCTGCCAATTTGGATGACTCAAAACACTCGATGGCTCGTGTATAATTTTCTAACGAGCAGTGACAGCGACCTTGGTAAAAATACGCCAATGCTCCACTATCAGCCGTCTCAAGTGTTGCCAAAGCAGAACGATATCGTCCCAGGATATATTGGCAAACACCTAAACGCGTCGATGAAGCGGGAGACCGCGCTGGTTGCGCTTCCAGTTCATTCGTCAAATCACGTAGCAACTGAAATTGCGTGTAGTCTTCGTTAATCTTCCTAAGAATTGTCTTGATTTCATTCGGCCCAAACGAGCTATTCGACAAGACAATATCGCGCAATTCGACTTCTACCACCTGGGACATTCCACTGATTTCCTTGTCTACAAAGCCATAACCAAAAAGCCATAACCAAGCGAAAACTTTTTTCGCGACGAAAACCAATTCCTACGCGAATTCACTTTTCCCCGCGACCACAAAGCGACCACGAAAGCCAGCGATGGGAGTCGAACCCATAACCCCCGCATTACGAATGCGGTGCTCTGCCAATTGAAGCTACGCTGGCAATGGTTCCTGCCGTCTTCAGCACCTAGTGTTGATCGCCCTAAGTTGATCGCCCTAAATTGCCGGAATTTACAATAATCCTGCGGAATTCAATGTAACAACTAGCCCTTAAGTCGTCTAGTCGGCCATCGAATCCTTTCGCCGACGCCGTTGATCGCCTAAATTCTTCCCGTTTTACCCAAATACCCAAGCAACTTTTTCAGGAAAGCCCGAAACTGAGTTTGTCCAAGTCTAAACGCTCCGCCACACCGCGATGGAGCCTTGATTGGTCGAAAAAAACGCCGGACGGACCATGCCGCTTTTTACTTGATTTCAATTTCATTAACCCGAACTTGCTTGTCTGTCGCCGTTAAAATAATGGGGCGCCCATCCCATTCAACCAGTGCATAACCTGTAACGGATTGCCCCAACCAGACTTGCCCTAAGTATTCCCCGGCCGCATTCCACAAGTGCAATTGACCTTGGCGATTTAGCCCCACGGTTAAATTCGATCCCGCCGTGGGTCGGCTCATTGTCTGTAAAAACTCGGTCGGTTCGTCAAATAGCTGGCTGCCACCACTGACGGCATCGCCTAACAATTGCCCTTGGTGCATCACTTGCATTTTCCATTGGCCACCCGGCGCGATGGAACTCAAAAGCCATTTGCTCTTGGGGTCCGACACATCAAAAGCCCGTATGCCGGTCCACTGCTGACTAGCAAGCACGGGATCAGCCAACTTTGAACATTGCTGTGATACCAAATCGAAACAGCACAATTTTCCCCGACCACCAAGCATTAGCTCGTGTTCAGTCGCGGCCAATTGATCAAATGCCTCAGCTTCTTTAACTTGCCATTGCCCGGTGTCGGAGGTGTATTCACATAGTCCTAAGCCGGCAATGATCGCCCACAGTGAATTTTTGTCCGCCCGTTTCACATAACAACAATCGATTAGCCCTTGAGCCGACTCTGGAATTGTAATTGTCGTCATCCGTTGCCAATTCGAATCATAGAGGTGAATCGATTTCCCCAAAGTCGAGAATGCAGCAACAAACCCCATACGATTGTGATCGTTAACTGACCGGTTCCAGCGAAGCGAATCGATGGCGGCCCCAGGCGGCAGCTCAGGTTGAGTCTTTTTAACCAGTGTGCCGTGGCGATCGAACTCCACTATCGTCCGCCAACCATCCAACACGTACCAATGGTCGATTTGGCTAGGAGACACATACAAATTGCCAGGACGGGCCAAATTGTTCACGCGATACAATTCTCGCATGGCAATCGATTTGCTTTTGCCTGGTGTTGTAACTGCATCGTCCATCAATTCCGTCGATCGCACTTTTTCAAGCCTATCGCGATAACGGCTGAGGTAATCCTGGTAATCCAATACCATTTCGGCGGCAATCGACTCACCCGCTAGAATTCGACTGATCGCGCCATCTAGTTTTTCACTCCAATGACTGTCAGACAGCGACAAAGCGTATTCGATCGTGCCTCGCTGGTTGATAACGACAGCCGCTGGCAGATTACGCAGCCCAATCATTTGCGTCCATTGCGATTGCGGGTCATACCAACACTCTCCAGCGATTGGTTGTCGTACATTCCACTGCTCGATCAAGGCAGGAATTTTAGGTTGTGTGGAATCGATTTGCGCCAAATGTTCGTCCGAGTATACGAGACCATAGATGAGTTGAGATGACATGACCCATTCGAAAAAACTCGAAGAAAGTTCGACCGACTGAAACAGCGTATCGTCACCCACCCAAATTAAAACCGATACCCGATTGTCCCAGGATCTAATATCAGCGGGCAATCCTGCAGGGCTTTGCAATAGAACGGGTTGAGCCGACTTGCCAATCGCATCACACGGAAATGGTCGTGGAATCGCTAAAAACTGTTGCAGTGGCTTGGCTTCGGCGGGCACTCGAATTTGAAAGGCGTTTTCAGCGAGCGTCGGACTAAAAGTTGCGTCGTGCATTCTCGCGAAAAACTGAATGTCGGTAACGTCCGGTGACTGTCGTACTCGAGCATCAAGTATTTGATTTGGAATCGTCATTTGCCGAACAATACTCGATTCCTGATCAATCCATAATTCGCTGATCAGTTCACCCCGTTGAACCTGCAAGTGATAACATGCCTTTCCATCGACTAATCCGTCAGCCAGCCGACGACTTGAGTCCGGGGCAACAAATATTGGCCACTGGGTCTGTTGGTTCAACCAGCCCCAAACTGGACTAATAAGCGGCGTCTCGTGATCTACTTCAGCCGCGACAATCGGCAATTCAGCATGTCCGCTTACATAGTAGCGGGCAATCGAATCTCGCAATACGCGTTGCAGTGAGCTTGCGATGGGTTCGACGACCAACAACTGTTGCAAGTCCAAATTGCCTGTATCGTTGTCAAACACAAAACAACTTAGTCGTTTGCCATCATGGGTGATTTCGGCATTAAACTGATTCAACGAGAATCCCACGTCCCGTTGCCAACGAATCGCCCAAGGCTGTTGTTCTTGAACATAACGATCCTGTAGGCGATAGCTCAGATACAATTTTGCATTGTCAGAATAGTGCAACTGAGTTGCGTATGCCAATTTGGTCTGCAATAAGATTTCTTCGGCCGTTAATTTTGACTTAGCATCCTCAGATTTCTTCTCAGGTTGCGGACCAGAACTGGATGTAGGACAGCCGATGCAAGTCAATCCGATAGCGACCGACAAAGCGATCGAAATCCATCGCGTGACTTGTAGTTTCCCCATTCGCGTATTACCCCGTAGTCGCCTGGCGATTATTCGAAAATTCCGTCATTTCGGCGCCAATTCGTATGTTCCAGTAATCGGCACTGTATCGATGACTTGCCCTTTTGCAATGGCTCATTATTGGTCCAATGTAACAGTTTTTTTCAACGGTTCGAATAGGAATTTTTCGGCACATGATTGCGGGGGTGCATGAAGCCTAATGCGTCTGGTGGATTGGTGTAGCGTGAAAAGGAGGAAAATTGGATACTTGGGGTTCGTGTTTGTAGGAAGTTGAGGGATTTAGATACGATCAGGAAGGAAATTACCATGTCCAAGGACGGGCA
>JBGSMY010000361.1:0-5033 GCA_041739975.1 Pirellulaceae bacterium | reverse complement strand
GCGGCACACAAGTCCTGCAGCACTCTTGTCAAATATCGTCGAGGTACTTGGGTTTGTTTGGCCAGTTGGTCGGCCGAAAGCGGTCGATCGATAGAAGTTGCCATGCAGGCAACAGCGCGGAGCGCGTATTCAGCCGTCTTGGATATCATTGGCATTCCAATTTGCTTAATCGCCAAACATGCACCTTGACGTGCACAATTAAATCTACACCATAAGGTGCTTGTTTAGTGTAAACCAGGACTTGACGCCTGGCAACTCCAGAACACTGGTTCAAAAGCCAAGCGAATCAGCGGCTCCTGGCAGACTTATGTGCACCTAGGTTGCGGTAACTATTCAATTTCAGTTCTGAAATTTGATACCAACGGCGTAATGTTACGGCTTGTTTTTAACAAGGGGATTTTCG
This sequence comes from Pirellulaceae bacterium, assembly GCA_041739975.1. Classification (GTDB taxonomy): domain Bacteria; phylum Planctomycetota; class Planctomycetia; order Pirellulales; family Pirellulaceae; genus BJ22. Next base: position 4,630 of record JBGSMY010000361.1, on the reverse strand, counting down.
TGTTGAGTGAAAAAACGATTGAAATCATTAAGGCAATCACACCAATTGTTGCTGGCCAGGCGAATGCCATTACTGGTAACTTCTACAAGCGAATGTTTGAGTGTAATCCCGAGGTAAAGGCGTTTTTTAATCAAGCTCACCAACAAAGTGGACAACAGCCAGCGGCCTTGGCGGGCGCGGTGTGCGCGTATTTTTCGAACATCGACAACTTGGCCGCGCTTGGTCCAGCCGTTGAACTCATCGCACAAAAGCACTGCTCGCTCGGGGTTAAGGCTGAACACTATCCTATTGTTGGCAAACATTTACTGGCCGCGATCAAAGATGTCATGGGCGAAATGGCAACCGCGGAAATTATTGCTGCGGTTAGTGAAGCCTATGGAGTGCTTGCTGATGTTTGCATTGGCCGCGAGCGGCAAATTTATGAAAGCCAGGTCGCGAAGCTCGGTGGCTGGAACGGCACCCGTAAATTTGTTTTGGATCGTAAAGTCAAGGAGAGTAGTATCATCACTTCTTTCTACTTGAAACCTGCCGACGGCGGAGCCCTACCATCCTATTTGCCTGGCCAGTATATTACAGTGCATATTGCCCACCCGACAACGCCCACCTCGCCTCGCAATTACAGTTTGTCGGATTGCCCGGGACAAGGTCACTTTCGAATCAGCGTCAAACGCGAGTCGGCTTTGCGAGCAGAAGAGCCTGCTGGCTTGATCTCTAACTTTCTACACGACAATGTTAGAGTTGGTGACACCATTGCATTGGGACCACCTTGCGGCGAATTTGTCCTCGATCCAACTTGCCGCACCGGATGCCCAACGGTGTTTGTGGCAGGTGGCATCGGCATAACTCCATTGTTGTCGATGGCCAAATCATTGGTGGCTGAAAAAACATCGGGCCCAATCTATTTCATCCAAGCCGCACGAAATAGCTTAGTGCATGCTTTCAGAAACGAAGTGCGAGAACTGGCAAAAGCGTCGACATCGTTAAAAACGCATGTCATCTATGATTCGCCGTTAACGGATGATTTAGAAACGGGCAAATGCGATGCGGCTGGGTTGATAACTAAGAATTTATTGTTGGAACTAACCCCGACGGCTGTAGCGGACTATTACTTTTGTGGTCCGAAGCCATTTATGACTGGCATCGCGACGATGTTAGACGAGTTAGGTGTCGCCCAATCTAAGCTTCACTACGAATTCTTTGGCCCTAAACAAACGCTGTTGGTTTCATAATCGCCCGTTTAATTCGAAGGGAAAACATGCCGCATGCCTCTTACTGGCGTGCGGCACAACATCAAAATGGATGGGTAGATTGATTCACTGTCTCTCCTTGTCAACTCTCAGCGACAACGAAGACACCGAGCTTCTTATGCATTGCGCCCTAAGGTGTCGAAGTTGCCGATATCACATCTCGCGTGCAGCATCTCAGACCTCCATTGGTCGCCGAAATACTGCGATTGCCAGTTTCAACAATACGGTCAAGATTAAAAGTCCGACGGCCCAAATGCCCGCGCTTACTTTCCACTCAACAAGACTGGGCGAATATTCAACGATTTCATGCAAGGTGCTTGGAATAAAACCTGGAACGACCAACCCCATCCCTTTTTCTATCCACGCTCCGCCAAAGGCAAGTAAACACGCAAATACACGGACAGCGTCCGAAACAAATACCCAACGGGAAAGGAACAAAAAAGCAGCCAAGATATTGAATACCAATGCCGTCCAGATCCATGGAACCAGACCGCTATGCCCATGCAAACCAAAGAACAAATATCGCGCAGATGCCGTATGACTGCCCCCTGTATAAAACTCAGTAAAAACCTCGGAAACAACCATTAATAAATTGACCAAGACTGTTACGCGAATGATCTTTAACAATACGTGTGACGGACCATCATCTAACCGCACTCCCGCCGCATATTTGGCAACCGCAAAAATGATAATGATGAGTGATGGACCGGCGACAAAAGCGCTCGCAAGGAACCTTGGCGCCAACAATGCCGTATTCCAAAACGGACGGCCTCCCAATCCGCAATACAAAAATGCGGTGACGGTATGGATCGAAATGGCCCAGAAAATAGAAACCATCACAAACGGAATATACCAATTTGGATTTGGCCGAATGCCCAGAAACCTCATGTACATCAAGTACCCGCAAATGTGTAGGTTCAGCAGCAAGTAGCCATTGAGTACGATCACGTCCCAAGTCAACATCGACATCGGCCAGTTGAACCGGCCAATCAACGGTAACAAATGCCAAAAACGCTCCGGGCGTCCCAAGTCCACGGTCACAAATAACAAACACATGACGATTGCCGAGATGGCCAAAATTTCACCCGTGATGACGACATCGTGCATTTTCTTGTCGTGATACAAATACGCCGGGATCACCATCATGACGCCACCTGCTGCGACGCCAACCATAAATGTAAAGTTGGCGATGTACAGTCCCCAACTAACATGATCTGTCATGTTTGTGACAATCATCCCGTCACGCACTTGGCTCGCCCAAGCATTTGCGCCAACTAATGAAATGGCCGTCAACACAATCATCCAAACATAAAACAGCAAATTGCCATTGGTTGCTTCCCCTAGCCCCCACCACAAAAATCGAGGGTAACTGCGAATCGGATGTGCTGAGTCAGCTTCATGATCAAGAGTCGTATTTGCCATGTCGTCAATCAATCAAAGAAATAGAAAAAACTGGGTTTGGTCCCGAGATCTTCTTTGAGCACAAATACACGTTTGTTATTTAGAATCCAATTGATATCGGAATTGGGATCATTTAGATCGCCAAAGACTCTCGCGCCGGTAGGACAAGCTTCTAAACACGCGGGCAATCGACCCTCTCGAGTGCGATGCAAACAAAAGTGACATTTTTCCATGGCACCTTGCGGTCGTATTCGATTAGACAAATAACCCTGATTCGGGTTAACCTCTTCGGCGGAAATTTCCGGGGTTTCCCAATTAAACCGTCGGGCATGATAGGGACAAGCCGCTTCGCAATAACGACAGCCGATACACCAATTGTAATCCACTACGACGATCCCATCTTCCTCTTTCCACGTCGCCTCGACGGGACAAACGGTAACGCAGGGTGGGTTGTCGCACTGTTGGCATTGTACGGGCATATAGTACTTATCAGGTTGCGGCACTTCATGGTTGTAGGTAGTGTTTCCTTTTTCCATGTCCATTGACCCTTTGGTCATTTCCAAGACTCGAATGTAGGATTGATTGACACCGCGATGGTGATTATTCTCGAGGTTGCAGGCCTCCATGCATTTTCCGTTACCATTGCATTTGGACAAGTTAATCGCATACCCAAACTTGACACCAGGAATTGGTCGCTGATCGCTGATCTTGACTTCAGCGCCAGTCCGCTCGCGTGTTTCATCAACCAACCGAGCAAAGATCTTTTGTTTGTCCTCAGCGCTCAATTCTTTATAGTGTCGCTGCAAAAATTCATCGACCGATACGTTTTCCGGTATTGACCATAATGGCGAAACGGCATGGGCAAAGGCGGCCATTCCTAAAGTTGCTCCTACAACCTTTAGCGCAGTGCGCCGAGTCGAGCCTTGGCCAACTATCGGCAATTCCGTTGATCTCGTTCCAGCAGCTGTAGGTTGTTTACTCATGAACATGCTCCAAAGGAACCGAGGGCTCGAGAAATCGGTCTCGCGGTTTGAAGGTGGGGCGCATCGTCGGAAATTGAGGCCGGTGTGGATGATGGCAATCTACACAATTATTCTTTTGGCGAGGTCCGCGTGTTAAGTCCCAGTGACCATTCATTCCGCCGTGGACGCCGTGCGAATAGTCCGTCATTTGGGGTCCATGGCATTGCGCACACAGGGTCATAACGTCCGGAAACTCTACTGGCGAGCCATCAGCCAATTTCAACTGGTCATAATTTTGGTCATTGTGGCAGGAAAGACAGGAAATCCGACCGTGACTTACGGTGACCGATTGATGAAATTCCCGCAAGTCAGACGATTCCTGGTTTTCTGTATTCGGAATTCGTGTGGTATGACACGTTGAACACGAAACTGTCACTGCCGATCCATCCGCATGTTTAACGCCAGTATCCACTCTCGGTATCGCAGGCCCTGGATTAATTGAAACCGAGTAACTTGTTACCGTCCCCCGCCCATTTAAATCCCTTGTATCAGCTGATTGACGAATTTGATCGCTGGTAAGTTCTTCAAGAGCGATTACCGGCTTTAATTGTTGACTTAATAAATATCCGAATGATCCGGCAACCAACACCAAGATCAGGACAATCCACGAACTTTGACCGCGCTGCGCCAGATGCCGAACGTGCCTTTGGGACCACCAATCGGATCTCACCATCGACTTAATTCCTTATCGTTTTGAAAGCAAACCGTCGTAGCGAATGTTGTACCAAATGCACAACAACATCTAAAGACACCCAAAGCCTCCCGTCTCTTTGGCATCGCTAATCAAGGATTTCGTTAATATATCGAGAGTTGGATTGTGGCAATTTAGCACGATAGTCTATAAGTGCTAACCTGCTAGCTGTCTTTGTTTTGATCGAATTCGCACACCGTCGCTCACGACGCGTGCGAATTGCACCACAATAGGGATGGGGTTTCAAGATGGCGTTTTGTCCAATATTA
>JBGSMY010000306.1:0-7526 GCA_041739975.1 Pirellulaceae bacterium | reverse complement strand
GGTTTAAGCCGTTCGCGAGCCGAAGTCGGCCTGCTGGTAATGGCGCAAAACCTGTTGAATCTAAATCGCCTCGGACGAATCGCAGAAACATCCGAAAAACAAGCCGATTAAAGCTGGACGATCTCCTTGCCCTGGGGTATTCGTGCTGATCGCAGTTGAAAATATTTGGCATGCCACCGGGGTGTAGTGAAAAACAGAAATATCCCCGGGGCAAGCCCTTGGGTATTGGCAGTGCAAGACTCGAAACTTTTTTGGTCTGGACGCGGGTAGTGAAAAACTGAAAGTACCCCGGGACAAGCCCTTGGGTATTGGCAGCGCGCGACTCAAAACTTTAGTGGTCTGGATGCGTGTAGTGAAAAACAGAAACATCCCCGGGACAAGCCCTGGGGTATTGGCCAACCGCCAGCGACAGCTGGTGGGGGCATTCATTGCCAACCGCCAGCGACAGCTGGTGGGGGCATACCATACAGCTAACACCCAGCGCTACCGCTCACCCGTTGCCAAGTCTCATTCCACCGGGATTGTTTGTTCCGGCTGCAAATGCCTGACAAAGAACTCGCGAATCCGACGGCGACCATAGGGACCTCCGTCCGAGTGGCCCATCCCTGGTATCAACAAAAACTCAAAATCGCGATTCGCTTTGACCAACGCATCGACAAACCGCAACGTGGACTCAGGCGGCACATTGGTATCTAATTCGCCGGCCAAAAGAAACAGTTTGCCTTGCAAGCGATGGGCGTTATCGATATTGGAACTGGCGGCGTAGTGAGGACCAACCGGATAACCCATCCATTGCTCGTTCCAACTCGCTTTATCCATGCGATTGTCGTGACATCCGCAACTTGCCGCAGCCGCTCGATAAAAATCGCCATGAAACAACACGGCTCCGGCAGCGTTTTGCCCACCAGCCGAAGTCCCATAAATGCCAACGCGGTCGATGTCGTACGATGAATATTTTTCTGCAACTGCTTGATGCCACAAGATTCGATCGGGAAACCCTGCATCTTTAAGGTTCTGCCAGCAAACATCATGGAACGCTTTCGATCGATGAGCGGTCCCCATACCGTCGATCTTGACCACGATAAAACCAAGTTTGGTCAGTTCGCTATACCAGGGATTCGGATTAAACGACTTCGGCACATGCGCATCGTGAGGGCCAGCGTAAATATCTTCAATTACCGGATATTTGCGATTTGGGTCAAACGGATAAGGTCGACAGATGATCCCCCAAATACTTGTCTCGCCATCTCGGCCAACCGCTGAAAAGACTTCAGGCAATGGCAACGCAGGCCGGCTGGTTGGCTGTGGTTGTGAACGAACCAGCTCCGTTACTAAACTTCCGTCACTCGTGCGTCGCAGTTCGTGAACGGGTGGGTGATCGACTCGGGACCAAGTTGCCAAGGCGTATTCGCCACTGGGGTCGTACTGCAGCGAATGGGTCCCATGGCTACTGGTCAAAAACGTTAGACCGGAACCGTCAAAGTTAACCCGCCCGTAATGTATCAAATAAGGATCTTGATCCGCAAAAACGCCGCTGGCCTGAAACCAAATTTGTCGTTTTTCTTCATCAATGCGATCGATTGCGCGTACCACAAAGTTGCCGGAGGTGATCGCGTGCGAGATACCACCTTGGTTTCGATCCATCCAAGACAAATGATGAAATCCTTGGTGTTCGGATCCGAAAATCAGATCTCCAGACGCCAAGTCGCGAACCAAAGGTCGCTCGCCGTGAGCCGTCCAAATAAACGTATCACTGCGTTGATCGACAAGGTTTCGTACGACGCCATCGGTCGCGCGAACTTCAACGATTCGAAACCGCTGATGCCCCCGATCAACTTGCTGATACGTAATATGACTTCCATCTGCACTCCACTGAAGGTTGGGCCAACCAAATTCGATGGTGCTCGTTTCCGGTTTAATCTGTTGGGCCCCATCCACGAGAAACAGGTTCAACTCAAATTTAGCAAACGGATCACCGGGCAGATCATACCCTCGAGTTTGCAATTGAGCGCGGCCACCGCTTTTGGGTGATGACTCAATCAAATGAACCAACTTTCGCTCAGCGGGCGTGATTCGAAAAGCCACCAGGGATTTCGAGTCAGGGCTCCACTGCATTTGGTTATACGATTGTCCTTCTTTTCCATCGTGAGACCATTGAATTTCTTGTTTGTCTGCGGTTCCAATCACCCATAAATTGTGGTCTCGCACTTCAAATTGCCATTTTCCATCGGGCGAAACGCTGCCACCGCGTCCGCGTTCGCCGCGCCCCGCGCGACGCGGATTTGTGGGCGGTTGATCCAGCAATGTGTTGTCAATCAACGCCAGACTTACTTGGGGACGTCCCTGAAATCCCGCTACGGGCGTCTCTTTGTCGGATCCTGAGACCAACCACATGTGACCGGCAAACGTGTGTTGTGTACGAGTAGCACCCGCCGCAAGTTTTCCGTAACTAGTTTGCTGGTTAGGTCCGGCGCTCCAAAACAATTCAACTTCACGATCTGATCGATTGATAAAAACGATATGAGTCTCTGGCCCGCCATTGCGATTGGCTCGCCGCGTTTCTGGAATTGACATTGCCGTCAACCAACGATTGGAATCTCGAGGCGGTTCGTCTAGCTCGTTTAGCTTGTGAGTTCGGTTATCCCACCGCCAAAACCGTTGGCCACCAAAAAAATCAACCCCTGCGCCATCCTCTTCGATTGTCAAAATATCGATAGCCAATTTGGAAACGTCGGATGTTGGCCAACCTGCAGCCGTTAATGCTTCACCAAGTTTTGAATGATCAAAAGCTAATTGCTGGTTCCCAGTGTTCAAATCAACTGACCAAAATTCATACTTTTCTTGTTCCAATTCTCGTCGATACCACATGGAACCCGTTGTCGACCAGATCGGCGTCAACTCGCGATTCAGATAGATATCGCGGACGGCGTCTTGGCGGTTGGTTTCTTGCAGAGGTTCAGATCGAAGTACTTGGGATTCCGAACCAAACTCGGCCCGTGCGGTTTTTTCTGGGGACCTTCCTGCCGATACTGTCGGCGGAAATCGGTCATTTGAATTGTCCGGTTGTGGAATTTCCGCTAAACCGTAAGTCACTATCAATCCGCACCAACAAACTAGCCAAACCAACTGCATTTGATGAAACCTTTGATAAATTGTGGCCTTGTTAACTAGGTCCTTATTGTAACTTCCTTTCGCAAATGCTGTTACCAAGGGAATTTTACGAACATTGGAAACGGCATACTTGTGGATTTAGCTTCCACCTAATTATTCAGGGCAAACGGCTTTCGTCGCCGACTATTTTTCGGACGCTGTTATTTCGTAGCCCACGGCTGTGGTCTAGAATGGGTACGGCGTGGCAATGTCAATGCGAGAGGCAGTCGCTAATCGAGTAGGATTTGCGACTCCAGTTGATCAACTCAGGAGTTTTGAAAATGACCGCACCAAAGAACCCCCGATCGCGGCGATTTTTTTTGCAATGGCTGGCCGGCGGATTGACGCTCACCGCCCCGGGTTGGGCATTGGCAAACAATGGGCTTTGGATGCCACGCGGACCAAGTCTTGCAAATCAGACCTTGCCACCCCAGGGTTCGCCACTCGTCGACGATTTACCACTAACACCAACCCAAACGGCTGGCCCCTTTTATCCAGAAACTCCGATCGACCAGCAATTATTTGGCGACACGGATCTTTTGCAAAAACTGCCTGGACACGAATTTGCAAAAGGACAATCGGTTAATGTCAAAGGCAATGTCAAAAATCGTCAAGGCAAACCGATTGCAGGCGCGATCGTCGAGGTCTGGCAAGCCTGTGCGTCAGGGCGATACAACCATTCGGCCGACGAACGCAACCCATCATTGTTAGACAATAATTTTCAGTTCTGGGGTCGCGCTATCGCTGGCGAGAATGGCGATTACGAATTCCTGACAATCATCCCTGGAAAATATCCAGGTCGAACCGGTCGCCATATCCACTTTCGAATTGTCAATCCTCAGAAAAAGGAACTCGTAACCCAATGTTATTTTTCCGAATACGCGGAAGACAATGCCCGCGACGGGATCTATCGCCAACTCGATGAAAAGGAGCGGAAACTGGTTACCTTGGAGATCGATAAACCATCGGACTCCAAACAACCTTGGTCGGGCGATTTCCAAATCGTAATGCAATAGCAATCCTAGGATTTACGTCACGATACTCTCGAGTTAAACAGGCCATTCGTTATGTCGAGCTCACCGACTCATTCCGAATCGCAATTGTTTGCTTGGCTCGATGGCCTGCGCGAAGGCCGCACTCAAGCTACTGAGAAACTGTGGAATCTCTACTTTAGCCGCATGGTAGGATTGGCGCGCCGCAAACTCGGCGGCTCGATGCGCACCTCATACGACGAAGAGGATGTGGCGCTTAGCGCTTTCAAAAGCTTCTGTTTGGGATTTCAACAGGGACGTATTCAGGCCCCACAAGTGGACGGTGCCGTCCATCTTTGGCCTCTTTTGGTTAGCCTCACAATCAATAAGGCCGTCGATCATTTGCGACGCGAAGGTCGACTCAAACGGGGCGGTGGACAGCATACCATTTCCATGAATCAGGATAACAGTACCACACAGTTCGATTCGTGGATGTCGACCGAACCATCCCCAGAGTTGCTGGTGGCCGCTAGTGAGTCATTTGAACAATTGCTTACTCGATTGGATGCAACGGGTGATGACACTCTGCGTCTCATTACGCTCAATTCAATTCAAGGCACCACGGCTCCGGAGACCGCACAGCAATTGGGCTGCTCTCTTCGTACTATCCAACGCAAGCTAAAAACGATTCGGGCTTTGTGGGAGACCGAGTCGATATGACCGACCCCGCTAATGATACACCGGAATCTCATCCGGCCGATGCCGAGACTCAGTTTGACCATTTGTCCGCTGAACAAATGGTTCGCATCAATCGTTACTGTGATACTTGGGAACGGGCTTGGCAACAAACGAAAAACAAACAAATTCCCTCGCAAACTTTTGTCGATTTCATTTTGCAAGTGCCGCGAGCTGACCGCCAAGCGGCTTGGACGGAATTGGTGATGATCGACGTCGATTATCGTCGTCAACGTCAAATGACTCTCGAGGCTTCGATCTACGCCGCACCCGGAATTCTGGTCGCTTCCAATTGGTTGAAGGCACTCATTGACGGGCCGACAAAAAATACCAGTTTCGTAAGTAGTGAAATGGAGCAGCCATCTTCGAGCCTAGACTCTTCCAAAATAAACCTTGCTCGTTCAGAGTTAAAACAACTTGGCGATTATCAAATCGTGAGTGTGTTGGGCGCCGGCGGGATGGGCAAAGTCTATCGGGCCGTTCACCGTTTGATGGGCCGCGAAGTAGCGATCAAGGTGATGCGTGAAGCACACGCCGAAGACGTTTCCGCCATGCGACGATTTGAGCGTGAGGTACGTGCACTTGCCCAACTATCACATCCCAACATTGTCACGGCCTATGACGCGCGCGAAGAAAACGGGCTGATCTATTTGGTTACGGAATTAATCCACGGTGAAGATTTGGCTCGACGCGTTGCTCGCAAAGGGCCGCTTAAACCGCGCGATGCAATGTATTACACGTGGCAAGCGGCCAAAGGATTGCACTATGCCCATCAACAAGGTGTTATTCATCGCGATATCAAACCTAGCAATTTGATTTTGGAAAATAAACGTACGATCAAAGTGCTCGATTTAGGGCTCGCCCGACTGTCAGGTCAGGCGGAAAACCAGCGGGAACCCGACCCGTCTTTGACGCAACCGGACCATGTCGTGGGCACGGCGCGGTATATGGCCCCCGAACAAGCTCGCTCGCCACTTCGCGCCGATCATCGAGCTGACGTTTATAGCCTCGGTTGCACATTGTTTTTCTTATTAACGGGCAGTGTTCCATTCTCTGGTGAAACCGCGATTGAAACGATTATGGCGCACTGGGAACAACCGATCCCAGATATTCCGACGGCAATCAATCAATACGAAATACCAGTTGGATTGCGGGAATTAGTCCAACAAATGATGGCTAAACATCCGGAACAACGTCCGGCATCTATGGATGAAGTGATCCAGCGATTGGACGCTTTATTGCGAATGACCTTGGCAAGCTCGGTAACCGCAACCGATGATTCAACTCTGCTGACGACCACCAATGTCTGGCCAGCCGCGACGACTTCTTACGGCAGAAATATCAACCAACTGGCTTCCAAAAGTTCACATCGCTATTGGTTTTGGGGCGGAATCGCTGCGACGGTTGCGAGTATTGTTTTATTAGTCACTTGGTGGAGCTTTAATAAGGTTTGGAAACCCGTATCACCGCCGCTGGACCCAGCGCTGACAAATCTATCTTCCCAAGATAGCGCTCAGGACGTTAGCCTTGCTCCGACCTCTGAGAACCAATCCAACGCGAGTGTCAATGCGACACCAATCACAGTGAATGAGGAGCTCCCTATTGGCAATACACGTGAAGGGCTGCAGTTCAATGGACACTCGAGCTATGTTGCAATCAACGACTTCGATCAAGAAATTACTGGACCGTTTCGAATTGAAGTCGCCGCCATCGCCGAGCCGCAATCACAGTCAGCAAATCTCGTGACTTGGGCTAACCGACAAATTGCCGCATTGTTTTTACTGCCTTCAGGACAATGGGGAATCGCTTTCCTTGATCGCGGGCAATCGCGTTTGATTGTGACGCAGCGATCATTTGATTACCACCAAATGTATGTTGTCGCCGGCGAATGGGACGGACAAGGATTACGATTGTCAATCAATGGCCAAGTCGAGCCCAGCGAAAACATCCAATATAACTTGCGCGCTACTGCACCGGCGCTATACTTTGGCGGGCATCCTGTCGGCTTTTATCCCGAAATCCAGGGCACTCGTTTTTTTGCTGGACGTGTCTTGGGGGTACGAATCAGTCACGGGGCATCACTTGAATCGTTGGGACCAATTGCCACAAGTGTCGAGCAATTACGGTCAATAAATCACCAAGCCCAATGGACTTGGCCGCTTACGGAAAGACGGGGGGATATAACCTACGATCTTTCCGCCCGGAAATGGGCGGGCCAGTTACACAACACCGTAGCGTCGCCACAGGACTAGCGTTGATCTTTTCAATTTTGCCCCGCCAGCTGAAACTGGGCTATCCTGTAGGTGTTCGCTGATCTAATGTAGCCGCTGTACAGTAGCCGTCCGCTGTCTACTGTAGCCGTCCGCTGTCTACTGTAGCCGTCCGGTGTCCTCAGCGGCGGAATAGAAAGCTCTCATTGTTTTTGTTGCCAGTAAATAGTCGTCGATTGTCAGCCTGAGGACAGGCTGACCTACGTTACAGCTGTCCTCAGCGGCGGAATAGAAAGCTCTCATTGTTTTTGTTGCCAGAATTTAGTCGTCGATTGTCAGCCTGAGGACAGCGGTTGTCTTAAAGTTAGTCAAGTAGCGAGAGGAATCTCGCGCCATTTTTGATTGATTTTGACGATATGGTTGAGTATGGTGATCAACTTTCTCATGCATGCGACGATGG
>JBGSMY010000303.1:0-5308 GCA_041739975.1 Pirellulaceae bacterium | reverse complement strand
GCCACTCTTCGAAACGCAGGTCTCACCGCCATGCGACTGGAAGGGCACAAGGGCATCGCATCCACCATTAGAGACTTCTCAGCCAAGCCCTTGCTCTTATTTCAAATGTTACGCAAACTATAAAACTGATTTGCCCTGGTTTTGGTCCCGTTGGTATTGCTACTTTCATTAGCAGTTGCCGAGACCAGGGTTGTGGTCCAACGATTTTCGCCAGCTACGATCAGCACGCAGTTGTCGCAAATGCGCGCGTCGATGGGGTTGGAAATTCCCGCTGCGGAAGAGTTCTTTGAACTGGAGAACTCGCTTATTGCTTTGACCAACACTTATTCCGTAGACAGTGAGGAAAAGAGGCGGCGTCAGCTGAATTTGATTCAACAAGAAATTCGGACTTTTGCCGAGGCCACTCAACGGCCTGTTAGTTCGGAAATGACTGCCGAGGAATCGCCTGACACGTGGCAGCGATTTTTGATTGAATTGGCGGAGATGAAACGGCTACTACTCCATGAATCTGGAACTCCTCGCAGCGTTGACTCCAATTCGAGTGGCGTCAATGCCAACGTTAATTCTGAGAGCAAATCAAAACCGAGCGAAACCAACGTGAACGGCGATAGTGAAGTCGTTTCGCCAACAAATGACCTTGCGAAGGATTCGCTCCAGGAAACTAATCCGATCACTGACGAGAATTCGCCAGCCATGGGCGATGGTGCGGAAGTGGATATTGAGATTCGCTTGATGCAACAAGTCCGTACGACGATTCGCGCTTGGGATGCGTTTAAACACGTGCATTGCGGCGGCCGGACTTGGTCTTGGCTCAAACTGTTGGCCAATCCAACCGCCGATCAATCGGATGAATACATGCAACGGATCGGGACCTTTGCTCGCGAGCAAGGACTTTCGTTAACCGGTGCCACAACAGCGTTTGTCGCCCACACACTATTGGGTATCGCAATCATGGTTGTGGCAATTTATTTTTTCTTGTTAGACGGACCACAGATGATTGCTGCGGTGCGTAAACTTTCTCCGATGGACAAGGATCACGAACGTCAATTATTGTTAGAATTTTCACGCGTCAGTCGTGCGGTCGTGCTGGCAACGCTGTTGGCGGCAATCGTGCAAGGGTTATTGGCTGGGGCTGGGTTTATTGTATTTGGCGTCGACAATGTGTTTTTGTTGACGGCACTGACGATTGCCTTGGCGATGATTCCATTTGTCGGCGCGGCAGCGGTTTGGGCACCTGTAGCGATTTCACTTTATTTATTTGATGGTCGGCCAACTGCCGCGATCGGACTTGCACTGTACGGGATGTTGATTGTTTCCACGGCCGACAATATTGTCAAACCGATGGTATTGCACGGGCAATCGAATTTGCATCCGCTATTTGCGTTATTGAGCGTTTTGGGCGGCGTTACGGCTTTGGGGCCGATTGGCATTTTGATCGGTCCCATGATCACGGCTTTTTTGCAAACCTTGTTGGAAATCTTGCAGCGAGAACTGTCCCGACTGCCCGCACCCGAGGCAACTGTAAACGCCTCCGCCAGCGTCGGAAGTGAGAGTATCAAAGCCATCTCACAATCCGATTCCGAACCCATTGCCAAGCCCAGTCCTTCGCCAGAAAAGGCCGCATCCACCGGGAAACACAAAAAGGGAAACAGGAAGTAACGGAGCAGGCGTCCGGCGGCAGGTTTCAGCACTGGAACCTGTAACCTGAAGTCTAAAGTCTGGGTTCTGGCCCCGCTCGCCCGCGATTTCACTTGGCGATAAAATGGCGGACTCGTGATTTTGATACCCCCTAACATTAAAGTTGATTAATAAACGGACCGCCGATGAAAGCTACGCTTGATCCGATGATCGATTATTTCCCACCGATGGGCGTCTATGAGATATTGTTCAAATTTCTCGATGCCACGGGAGTCTATATGGGCACCGAAGGCACCCATCCTTGGGCTCAAGGCTTTCCGATGACCTCACCCGTACCGGGTGGCCCAGAGATTCCATTGTCCGTTTCGTTTACCCATGCGCAGCTGAAGTATCCTCAAGCGACCGGGGGTGCCGAACTGTTAGAAGCCATTCGCGATTATTATGCGCGAATTTATGGCGCTCAAATTACTACGGACAACATTTGTGCTTTCGCTGGTGGTCGGCCGGGCATTTTTGCGGCGATCGCATTTATGAACCGCGCCGTACAGATCTTGATCGAAGAATCCGAATACACGCCTTATTATGATCTGCTGCAATTGTTGGGCCGCCGTTATTCGGTGATCGCCTCTAACCCTGGCAATCATTTTCGCCCCAGCATTCACGACTACCGCGCGGCGCGGCAAGCCGCCGAAGGTCCCGTGTTCATGATTAAAAGCAACCCGTGTAACCCGACAGGGGTCACTTGGGTAAATCAAGAACTGCAGCAACTGGTTGAGTTTTGCAGCGAAGATCGCACGGGCGGCCTATTTGACGAGGCTTATGAGTTTTTTCACGAGCCGGCTCAAAGCGCTATGCAATACATTCGCGATATTGACCAAACCAATATTTTTGTCGTCAGTGCTGCGACCAAGGGATTACAAGTTCCTGGGATGCGCATTGGTTGGGTTGTCGCGTCGAAACGCAACATCGAGATCTTTCGCAACTTCTCGTCGATTGCGATGGGTGGGGTGGCACGGCCTTCCCAAATTTACGTCAGCCAACTGCTGGCGGCCGACCGAGTGCAACAGGCGCGGGCCGCGATTGGTAAATACTACGGGCGACAACGCGAACGGTATGGCAATGCACTTGCCGATTTGGGCGTTGAGCTGTTTACTGGCGTTGGCGGATTTTATCATTGGGGCCGTTTGCCCGGCGGTTTGACGGCGGCGGAGTTTAACGAACGATTGTTCCGTTACCAAGCCGCTATTTTGCCGGGTACTTTGTGCGATATGTTTCGTCGCGGTGAGTCTTCACCACTGGTCGACTTTATCCGATTTTCTTTTGGGCCACTGGGCCCCGAGTCGTTTGAGTCAGATGTTGAGATTTTGAAAAAATGTCTCTGATTTTGACGAGGCCGAGCGCAGCAATTGTGCATCGAGTGCGTTGCAGCGACGTGCGCTAGTTGGGAACAACCAGTGGGCACAGCTTGAACTAACCAATCACTGAGTAAAAATGACTGATAAAACGGTATTTGCAATGGGAGCTGGCCTGGCGGGTCTGGGCGTAATCCTTGGAGCATTTGGTGCTCATGGCTTGGAACCATTTTTGGCGGAGCTTTCCGACGGCCCCAAACGATTGGAGAACTGGAAAACTGCCACGGATTATCTGTTTGTTCATGCCGTTGGGTTGATGTTGCTCGGTACCTTTACGCAGATGTGTCCGAAATTCCGATTGATTGCGGCGCTGTTTTTTGTCGCCGGCGTGTTGATGTTTTCGTTTGGATTGTATGGCTGGGTGCGACTCGATCAGCGCTGGATGGTGATGATCGTTCCGATCGGTGGACTTTCATTTATCGCCGGCTGGGTCACCACGATTGCGGCCGTGTGGTTTCATCGGGAATCGGGACATTGTAATTCTCCCAATGGATGTGCGCCAGGCGGTTGTGGTGGTCAAGGGGGCGGAGGTTGCGGCGGTGGAGTTGGTGCCGGTGGGGGGCATCTTTAAGTGAATACCAATGCGCGGCCTCAGCGTATCGGCTACTGCACCAATGTGCATCCCGGAACGACGTTAGCAGAAGTGCTCGCGAATTTAGAAACTTCGGTTGCTGCCGTCAAACAACATCTTGGCGAACGGGATCCATTTCCGGTTGGCCCGTTTCCGGTAGGATTGTGGCTCAGTGAAACGGCCGTCCATCAACTGCAGTCCACTGCGCTGCAAAGCCAATTGCGAGCGTGTTTTGAGCGGCATCAATTTTTACCTCGGTCGCTCAATGGCTTTCCCTGCGGTGACTTTCACCAAGCAGTCGTCAAACACGCCGTGTACCAACCAACGTGGGCTGACCCGCGACGCTTGCGATATACCGAGCAGTTGGCAGAACTGCAAGCGACTTGGTTGGGGTCGGGGCAGCGTGGAACGATTTCAACGGTTCCTTTGGGCTGGCCGCAACCGAGTTGGACGGAATCAATGTTTGCCGCCGCCGCGGGCAATTTATTGGCCTTTGCTCAGTTTGCCGATCGGTTGCACGATCGGACTGGTGTGGAGATTCGTTTGTGTTTGGAACCGGAACCCGGCTGCCTCTGGAGCACGAGTCCGGACCTGGTCGAATTTTTTCAGCGTCGGTTGTTGGCTGACGCGTCGCAAGAGAATTTAGTGCGGCGTTTTTTGGGTGTGTGCCATGACGTGTGTCATTCCGCGGTGATGTTTGAGCCGCAAGCGACGGCGATTTCGAATTATGTTGCGGCCGGGGTTCCGATTTTTAAGGTGCAGATTTCGGCGGCACTTGTCGCGCCGCTAGCCGCTGCTGACACGGCGAGTGTCTCGCAAATGCTAGAACATTTGCGGCGATATGCGGAGCCGCGTTACCTGCATCAAACGATGATTGGAGGCGAGCGATTTTTTGAAGACTTGCCGGCGGCGTTAGACTGGCAAGCTTCGCGGGCAGGGCAGTCCGCGCGGTGGGCTCAGGAGTGGCGGGTTCATTTTCACGTTCCGATATTTGCCAGCGAATTACCCGGTGGCTTGCGAACGACTCAGGCCTCGATTGGAGAATGTTTGATTGCGCTGAAGCAAATTGCCGGTTTTGACCTTGCCGGTTGGCAGCGCGGTGATTGGGATATGGAAGTGGAGACTTATGCTTGGCAAGTATTGCCAGAGGATTTGCGCGGCGAAAGTTTGCCCCTAGGAATCGCGCGTGAGTTAGACTGGATCGATTCGTTGATGATGAGCGAATTGTTTGGTCAGTAACTATCGGTCGGTTATTGATCGGTCGGTGATTGATCGGTCGATTGTTGATCAAACGCCAATCCGTGATTAACGCAATGTTCTTGTTCTCAGTGCGCGTCAAATACCCCAGGGCTTGCCCCGGGGTACGTTCTGTTTTTAACTACACGCACTCATTGCGGGGCGTGTATCGAATACCCCAGGGCTTGCCCCGGGGATCATTCTGTTTTTCACTACACGCATTCGGCGCGCCCCTAATCGAATACCCCAGGGCTTGTCCCGGGGATCATTCTGTTTCCCACTACACACACACATTGCGGCGCGGCGATCAAATACCCCAGGGCAAGGAGATCGTCCAGCTTTAATCGGCTTGTTTTTCGGATGTTTCTGCGATTCGTCCGAGGCGATTTAGATTCAACAGGTTTTGCGCCATTACCAGCAGGCCGACTTCGGCTCGCGAACGGCTTAAACC
>JBGSMY010000257.1:0-8941 GCA_041739975.1 Pirellulaceae bacterium | reverse complement strand
CGGATCGGTCAGGCCCTCAAAGTGACGGGCAATCTCAAGTTTCGCCATTTTCTCTCTCCAAAGAAAAAATGCGATTTACAAAATTTGCCCTTCCCCCAAAACCCCATTTTGCCTAAACAGTGCGCTGGCCCTGGGTTCAGGGGTGATCGACAATACGGGTGGAATCATCGAAGCCCAAGCCGGCTCGACGGTTACACATAACACGTCAAATAGCGGCATTTCGGGTGGCCAATTGACCGGTGCAGGTACCCATGCGATAGGCAGTAGTTGGGCTCGTTTTGATTCGCTGACCGTCGATGCTTACGTCAATATCGTCAACGCTAATCGTCTCGACGCGTTAGGAACGATCACGAATAACAATCTGATTCGAGTCAACTCCACCGGATCCGCGACTTACCTGCAAACGGTGGGGACAACCACACTGGCTGGCAATGGTGCGGTGGAAATGACGGGGTCCCAAGCCTGGATGTACGATAATTCCAATAGCAATTCGGCTAATGATCACGTAATCAACACTGCCAGTCACACGATTCGCGGTGCGGGCAATATTGGTTTTGGAAATGCATTGCAAATTACCAATCAGGGTTTGATCGATGCCAACGTATCGGGTGGCACGTTAAATGTGACGCCCAATAATTCAGGCCTCGTCAATTCAGGCTTGATGCGGGCCAGCAATGGCGGCAATTTGAATCTGGTTGGCACCAGTTTGGGATCGTCTGTTATCGACAATTCATTGGGAATTATTGAGGCCCAAGCGGGTTCGACCGTCACACACAACACAACCAATGCTGGGATATTCGGTGGTCAATTGACAGGAGCTGGAACCCATGCGATCGGATCCAGTTGGGCTCGGTTCGATACGCTGACGGTTGATGCTTATGTCGACGTCGTCAACAGCCGGCGTCTCGACCTAGTAGGTACCATCACCAATAACAATTTGATTCGTGTCAACACAACTGGCGCCGGCACCTATTTACAAACGGTTGGAACGACCACGATGGCCGGCAATGGTGTGGTGGAATTGACAGGCCCTCAAGCCTGGATGTACGACAATTCCAATTCCAATTCAGCAAGCGATCATTTGATTAACACTTCGACTCATACGATTCGCGGTGCGGGGAACATTGGATTTGGCAACACGTTGCAGATTACCAATGATGGATTAATTGAGGCCAATGTATTGGGTGACATCCTGGACGTGACCCCCAATGGTTTTGGATTGGTTAATTCGGGCGTGATGCGGGCCAGCAACGGTGGTAATCTAAATCTTGTTGGCACAAGTTTAGGATCGTCCGTCATCGATAACACTCTAGGAATTATCGAAGCTGCAACCGGTTCAACAGTCACTCACAACACGTCGAATAACGGCATTTTGGGAGGCTTGTTAACCGGGGCTGGAACGCATTCGATCGGCGCCAATTGGGCTCGATTTGATACGCTTACGGTCGACGCTTATGTCGACGTCGTCAACGGGCGTCGCCTGGACGTATTGGGAACAATCACAAATAACAATGTGATTCGTGTGAACTCGGTGGGTTCCGCGACTTATCTGCAAACGGTGGGGACAACGACATTGGCTGGCAACGGTGTGGTGGAGTTGATGGGCTCGCAAGCCTGGCTGTATGACAATTCCAATTTAAATTCGGCCAGCGACCATTTAATCAACGCATTGGGCCACACGATTCGTGGCGTTGGAAATATCGGATTTGGCAATACGTTGCAAATCGCCAATCATGGATTGATCGAGGCCAATGTCGCGGGTGGTACATTAAATGTCACCCCCAACGCCAGTGGCTCGAACAATTTGGGCACATTCCGAGCCAGCAATGGCGGGACATTAAATCTGTCAGGCAGCAATCATAGTGGTACCGGAGTTTTCGAAGCCTTGGATGCCAGCCAATTGCTCGTAGATACATCGACGATCTCTAATAATGTTTCCGCTGGAGGCGTTCTGACGGATGGAACCTGGCGTGCAATTGATTCTGGCTTGGGCGCCACGTTGCGAATCCGCAACAATGCCACAGCCCTCATCAATACGATCGGTTCCAACGCAGCGGTTGAGCTGAGCGGGGCCAACTCGCTGTTCACGGTGCGAGCGGCCAATATCACATTGGATAGCACGTTGGCACAAGTCCAAGGTAGTTTGACGCTTCGCGATGGCAGGGCTTTGACTACCAGTGGGGGACTGTCTAACTCCGGTTTCATCTTTATCGATGGAGCGGCAACATCACTAATTGTCAGCGACAACTTCTTGCAAACCGAGGGCAGTCTAACGCTGAACGATGGCACGCTGAACTTGTTGGGCGTTAACAATCAAGCATCGGGCGGTTTGATAGCGGGTAATGGCACGATCAATGGAGATTTCTTGTTCGATGGCAACGCGATTGTCGAGCCGGGGTTCTCACCGGGCCAGTTGAACTTTGGCGACGATCTGACTTGGGGTGCTGGAGGTGGAATTTTGTTCGACCTCGGGACTGACGGGTTGAGTTCAGACTTTATCAGCGTTACCGGCGACTTATTTAAAGACGGACAGGGATCGTTTGCATTTACATTTGTAGACAATGGTTGGGTTAGTGGACAGACTTATGATTTGATTGGATTTAGTTCCACTGAATTTGAATTGACAGACTTTTCGTTTACCAACATGGGCAGTTTTGGTGGAAGCTTTGCGTTTAGCGGCGGCAACCTGTTGCAATTTACCGTCAACGCAGTTCCAGAACCTAGCGCTGTGGGAGTTCTGTTGGTGGCCCTAGGGTTGTGTTGGACGGGACGCCGTCGTCGAGTCTAGCTATCGTTGTAGTTAGTTATGACGATAGTAGCCGCTCTAACGTAGCCGCTCGCTGTCTTAATGTAGCCGCCCGCTGTCCTCAGCGGCGGTTACCGTAGCCGCTCGCTGTCTTAATGTAGCCGCTCGCTGTCCTCAGCGGCGGTTACCGTAGTCGCTCGCTGTCCTCAGCGGCGGTTACCGTAGTCGCTCGCTGTCCTCAGCGGCGGTGCGTTTTGGCTGGCGACTTTAGTTGCAATTATTTTGTCTTGGATTGTCAGCCTGAGGGCAGGCTGACCTACTGTAGCTGACCTACTGTAGCCGCTCGCTGTCCTCAGCGGCTGGTAAATATTTGTGTGGATTGATTTCCACCGATTCCGTATTCCAAAAAATAGTTGAGGTAATGAAAATACACCGGCGCGACAATCAAAAGGCTGTCAAATCGATCGAGCAAACCGCCATGACCAGGAATGACCGACGCCATATCTTTGACCCCCAAGTCACGTTTGATCGATGAAACAACCAAATCGCCGCATTGCCCCAGCACACTGATGATCAGCCCCAAGTTTACGCCATGCATCCAATGATCAAGTGATGTGCCGCGAAAAACAAAATGACTGACGAACGCGACCAGCGTTGTGGTTAAAATGACCGCGCCAATCGCTCCGCCCCAAGTCTTTTTGGGGCTGGTGTGAGGTAACAGTTTGCGTCGCCCGAAGGTCTTGCCAGCCAAATAAGCAAACACGTCGTTAAGCGATACAGACAGCAACAACGAAAGCAGAATCGGACGAAACAACGTGTCGTTGCCAATGAATGCCAAATGACTCAGACTAATGCCAAACAGCGCGAAACCAATAATCGACAAAGATATGCGTTGGATGTAGCCTTGTGGGCGGTCCGCTATTAAGGCCAACACGGCGATTCCACAGATACCTAGTGTCCAGGATGTCGTAAATAAACCGCGCCAGTGATCGAGCACCGCAAAATAGGTCACCAGGATTGCCAAGGTGACTGAGATCATTGCCGATTTTGATTGGTTGAGTTTTGTGGCCCGCGCATATTCGCGGAAGCAGAATAGACTTAGCAAACAAAAAAATCCAATCACCCAAAACGCGCCCAACAAAATGGGGCCCAGCAGTATCGCGGCTAGCAAAACCCAAGACCGAACCCGTTGTCGCAATTCAAGGTAGGTTTCTGGGCTTAGGCGTTGGGTGCGATTGAGAATTTGGATCGCCGGCGATGCCAACAACAAGACACCTACGATAGCAATGGTTCCTAGTAGCGTTATCGGATGATCAAATGCGCGCGACGCGTCAAACCAGCGTTCAAAGGTTGTCATTGCTGCGAAAGCTCCAAGTAATGGGCTGCACTTCGCAATCGCCGAATGGCGGTGAACAAGCATCCGACAATAATGACCGCCAACAACCCGTTGACGACGTAATACGGATATTGCCATGGCGTGGGGCTGAGTGCGAGATAAACTGCCGTGATGGTGATCAGGGCCATTCGTTGTGGTTTGGCCATGGGTCCACAATAGTCTTGTGGCGCGCCAGCCGCCTTGCCCACCGCCCGCACATACGCGACAAATACCGCCAACAAGGCGGCAAGGTATCCCAACGCAGGAACTCCCCCAACTGCATAACCGAGCCCAATTAAAATGGCAGCATCCGATACGCGATCCGGAACCTCATTGTAAAGTTCGCCTTTTTTAGAAGCGATCTGGCGTTTAATCGCGACCATTCCGTCAAACAAATTGGCCAGCAGTCGCAATTGGCACAACAGCGCTCCACACAACCACAATCCACGCTGCAGCATGGTTGCCGTCAAACTAGTTTGCCAAAACATAATTCCCGCAACTATGGCTGCGAACATTCCGGCAATGGAGATGAAGTTAGGAGTAACGCGCCAGGCCACTAGCCAATTTGTTACCCGCTCGGCCCAGCGAGTATTGCGGCTTTGGATGGGACGACGGTCCAGATTAACAGGATTTTGAGCGATGGCTGAATCCTTTTTAAGTATCTTCGCCCAGCACAACAAATTTGACGAATATGATTCCCAACAATACGACCCACCAAACATTGACTAGACTTGCAATGGCGGACCCCCCCAACCACGCGCTCCAGCGACGATCGGGCTGCATTTTTTGGGCCAACCAAAAGGCCGCGGCAAGTGCAAGTGCTCCGAGCATGAGGGACATCATGATACCCGCGACGATTAATATAGAAACGCCCATGAATGCTCCTGAGTTGCACCTCAAACAAACGAGGGCTGCCGCAATGCAGCAGCCCTTCGTTATGAGGGTTCAATTATTGTCGAACAATGAACAACTGGAATGGAAAAAATTAGCCCAGTGTCAAATCGTCTCTAGAGAACGATGAATTGACTATCTTCAGCAAAAATTTCGTCCAATTTTTGAGTATCGGTGATCGGCGTTTGACGAACAACGGTCGATGGAGTTACCAGTGTCGTTGAAAAGTCGCGAGCCGTTTCTAAGGTGGATGCCGCCAAACGAATCGAGCTTAACATCGTGCTCGGCGCGATATCTTTGGCCGGAGCTTGAACTGCGAACTTACTTGTCGTCGGGCGCAGTGTGGTTCCGATCAATGCTTGACCGCCAGTCAAGGCGCGAGCCCCCCAAGATTGCAACACGCTGTCCTGATCGCTTGAAGATTGCCCAGATCCGGAACCGCTGCGATTGCCTTGTGGATTAATGCCACCATCGTCATTAGTGATGATAGCGCGACCTTGACTATCGGTGATCACGGCTTTGACGGGATTGAACAAGTTGACAAAAAACGATTCATTGGCTTCGGGAGTTCGATCGCCATAAACGGCAATTGTCACGGTCTTAGAGGTCTGTCCAGGTTGGAATGAAATCGTACCAGTTTTGCTGGCGAAATCACTGCCGGCAATTGCGGTTCCATTGGCGGTTACGTAACTAAACTTAACCACTTGGTTGTAGGCGTTCGACAGTGAAACGCGGAAATTAAAATTGCGAGTTCCCGAATGACCTTCGGCGCGTGAAATATCACCGATCGTCATATTAGGAATTTGGAACACGTCGTCGTTGACAATCGTTCCAGTCGCCGTGCCGCCAGTAATTTTACCAGCGACCGCATTGGACAGTGTTACGGAAAAGACTTCGTCGGGCTCAACGACATTGTCGCCGATGACCGAGATGTTAAACGTCTTGGAAGTCTCGCCGATTGCAAAAGTTAGAATTTGCGATGCACTGGTGTAATCGCTGCCCGCCGTGGCCGATTGATTGCTCGTGGTATAACGAACCGAGACCGGTACTGTGGTGGCGACGCTCAAGTTAACAGTAAACACAAAATTCTTAGTTCCACTGTTACCTTCACTTTCACTGACGCTGCTGATCGAAATATCGGGAACAACGATTGTGTCACCCAACATTTTCCAAATATCGAGACGTCCGCCAGTCACAGTGATTGTGGCCAGTGAAGTTGTGGCAGTGGTGTTTTCCAACAACGCGGTACGCGTTTCCAGAGGTGTTTTGTCTGGGAATACGGTGCGATACAAGGCGATGGCGCCCGTAACATGAGGTGCGGCCATCGAGGTACCGCTGATGGCATTGTATGTGCTGCCTGGCCAAGTCGACATGATGTTAGAGCCTGGTGCCCCGAGGTCAACGGTATTGCGGCCATAGCTGGATGTATTTGATTTTGCGCCCGTGCTGGTGATATTGGCGACAGCGATGACGGCGTCGTATCCAGCACGTTGAGTTGTGTCGTAATTCGATGGATAAGCGTTGTTGGTATCGTTGTTGGCATTGCTGTTGCCGGCGGCCGCTACAAACAGAATATCGGCTTCGGCACCACGAACGATTGCATCCAGCAGACCTTGAGAAAATCCACCGCCACCCCATGAGTTATTGGTCGCGATGAGGTTAATTCCATGTCTTGTTTTAAGATCGGTCAAATAGTCAACGGCAAGGATGGCTCCTTCTAAAGTTCCGCCGCCACCGCCGAGGAATTTTGAGGAAATCATCGTAACATTCCAGGCGACACCTGTTACCCCGGCGCCGTTACCGCCCCGCGCACCGATCGTTCCCGCAACGTGAGTACCATGGAAGTCATCATTGGGATTGTCGTAAACCGAGGCATCATCATTTAAGAAGTCCCAACCATAGATATCGTCAATGTATCCGTTGCCGTCGTTGTCGATTCCATCACCCGCGGTTTCATGGGGATTGACCCACATATTGGGATTCAAATCGGGATGCAAAACTTCAATGCCTTGGTCGATCACGCCGATCACGATAGTCGACGATCCGGTAATATCGCTGTTCCAAACTTTTTCAGCCTGTGATCCATACTGATTAGTCGTTCCCGAGGGTCCGACAGCCGTCGGTTGATCGTTGCTGTACATGCCCCACATGTTGCCGTTCGTGTAATGCGTATCATTGCTTTCCGCATTGATATTGTAAATCCAATTCGGTTCGGCAAAGACAACGCCGGGCAAATTTTGAAAAGCGGCAACGCCCGCTTCAACGCTCATGCCTTCCGGCAAGCGCACTCGTTCCATGACGCCTGAGCCGGCAGTCACCATTGCGGCAGTGTGAATCTTTCGTACCAACTCGGCGCCAATAACACTGCGAGCGGTCAAGCGTTGGTCGGCGGCGTCATCTCCGGGTGCATATTGAACCATCAACTCGCCTGGCACATAGCTGGCCAGCATCGCGCGATCTTCAAGTTGCGTATACGCGGCTTCAAAAGTATTCGATTGGGCGGATGCCTGAGCAACCCGTTTTTGTTTAGCGCGGAATTGACGCAACGAATAACGAGACATGATGGAACTCTCCAGCAAAACGAAAGTCAAAAAAATTGGGGACCTACGATGCAATAACGGCGAGAATTACCCGAACTAAGTCTGCCGAACCCATGTCGTTCAAACCGACTTAACCCAAGCAGTAGCTTCCGGGCAATCGAGGAATTGAAGGTTGAAACCAAAAATCCAGTTTCAAAAAGGTTTTTTCTCGACTTTAAGCCGATCAAAGACCCGTCAAACCCGCCGCACCGGTCGCAATCCCACCAAGCTCTAATCTATTCGCCAATGATGACGATTGCAAGAGAAATTCGGGAAAGGAGGGGTAATGAGTGGCGGACTGTTGATTGCCAAATGGGCTGAGGTTTGCAGGTTTCTGGTGGCAAACCGAGGATGAGCCAAACTGCTGAGCCGGTTTTGAGCCAATAGACCGGCCGCAGGGACGGTTATCCGATCAGTGTTAATCAATTCAATCGGCCGGCCGGTTTGCGGCTTTTCAAATCGGCTCTGACCCGCAAGACGGTTGTTTTCCAATATTGCATCTATGGCCAAAACGAAGAATTCTTGTTAATATCCCCAATTACCAATTTTTTAAGCAGATACAAAGTTCACAGGAGAATATGACGCGTGGGGACTAAGAAAAGTGGCAAAGGTCGGCGTAAACGTGGCAGCAAAAAACGTCGGATGCGATCGCGTATTCGACATAGAAAATAAGTGAACTGAATAATTCGGTGAACTGATTCGGTTTACCGATTTTTAGCGGCGGCGATGCGAGTCAGCTTCGCCGCTCGGAACTTCTGGGCCAAACGCGTGGTATTTGCCCCGATATTTCTCGAAGTGCGCTTTCCAAATAAAATCTTTGGTTCCAGGCTCTGATGGCGTAGGCATTGCTCTGATGGCGTAGGCATTTGTCCGGCCGTATTCCCTGTTTCTCATTTAATCCAAGCTTTATTCGATTGGCGAAGGCCATTCTGCGGCGACCATGCTGTCAAACCAATTGATTGCCGCGAGCCTGTTAATTTTTGTGCAGCTCTATAAAACGCCCCAAGTGTTTTCGTAGGATTCAGGGCGACAATGAATTAACAAAGTTGCCAAAACAGAAAGCCGTTGAATGTCATCGTCGACACCATCGATCGAGTCTACTAAGTCTTGGCGCGGTGCGGCGATCGTACTGGTGGCGGCCGTATTGTGGAGCACCAGTGGTTTTTTTGTAAAGTCACCCGCGTTTGATGGCTGGCCAGAACAGTCGCGGGGAATTTTGTTGGCCTTCTGGCGAGCCCTGTTTGCTTCTCTGTTGCTGAGCTTTTTCTTTCGGCGCATTGTGTGGAATTGGCGACTGGCAGTGGCGGCGGCCTGTTTCACTGCCATGAATGCGACTTATCTGACCTCGAT
>JBGSMY010000255.1:0-2700 GCA_041739975.1 Pirellulaceae bacterium | reverse complement strand
GCAAAAATGTTTGAATTGGCCCGGCAGCATGCCGAAATAAATGAGTCGGTTTTGCGCGAAACGGCAGCGCTGCATGCTGGCAACGAAGAAAATTACCAACTGTGGCAACAATTTTTGCCCCATTGCCGTGAAGATATCCAGCGCATTTATCGTCGACTCGATATCAAATTCGATTACGAATTAGGCGAGAGCTTTTACCACGATCGTTTGGCGTCTGTGGTCGAACAATTGATTCAAAAAGGTCTGGCCCGGGAAAGTGACGGCGCTATGTGCGTCTTTCTGGATGGATTTGAGTCGCCCATGATCGTCCGTAAGAAAGACGGGGCGTTTTTGTACGCAACCACGGACTTGGCAACGGTTGAATATCGGATGGAACAATGGCAGCCCGATGCAATTTTGTATGTTGTCGATCACCGGCAAGGCGAACACTTTGACAAATTTTTTGCCGCGGTCCGCTTGATGGGTTACAACGCCGTAGCGTTAAAACACGTTAGCTTTGGTACCGTGTTGGGCGAAGACGGCAAACCGTTTAAAACGCGGGCTGGGGATACTGTTGGACTTGAAGGGTTACTCGATGAAGCCGAACGCAAGGCGGCCGAGGTTTTGCGACAACTTTCCAATGAACGGGAATCGGAATTGTCGCTAGAACAGCAATCAACGATCGCGCGCCGTGTCGGATTGGGCGCGCTTAAATTTGCCGACCTGTCCCAACATCGTTCGTCCGATTACAAATTCAGCTACGACAAAATGCTGGAACTAAAAGGATTTACCGCGACTTACTTGCAATACTTGTTTGCCCGGGTCCAAGGGATCTACCGCAAGGAGTCGTTAAGCCCCAAGCTTTGGCGAACGGAACCGGCGGCAATTTTGCTGGATACGCCGCTGGAACGCGAGTTAGGCCTGCATTTGCTGCGATTCAATGAATGCCTCGATGATGTCTTGCTTGACTATCGGCCCAATATTTTGGCGCAATACTTGTTCGAGTTAACACAAGTCTTTTTTCGGTTCTATTCGCAGTGCAGTGTTCTGAACGCAGATTCGACGGAGTCGCGACAAAGCCGATTGCAACTGTGTGACCTGACCGCCCGGACCGTTGAACTTGGGTTACAATTAATGGGCATCGCCGTAGTGGACGAAATGTAATTTGATCGCGAATAGGCAGCCATGTTTGAAAACCCGAGGACGTTGTTAAAACGCGGATTTGTGGAGAGTTGTTGGCAGCGACTAGAACAACCACTTAGTTACTGGCTAAATGCCCGTCGTTTACTAGTGGTCATATTGGTCACTGTGTTCGCATTCACCAACCAATCAACTCCTTACGTTGCCGCCGCTTTACTCGCGGACACGATACACGGGAATACGGAACCTTATCCACATACTTTCTACTCATCGCCTACCAAACAAAATGAAGCTGACCAAGTCACCATCGAATTGATAACAGGCCAACAACTAAATACGGAACTTCAACAAATTACAACCGATGGTTTATTGCTCGATGGCAAGCAAGCCCGTTTGGCTGAACTGAGTCAAGTGCTCAGTATTCGATTTGGGCGTCCGGTTGTCGTTAATCCCAGTGCGGCTTGGATTGCGTTGCCCAGCGGCGGAAGAGTTGTTGCAGAGCAAATTGAACTGGTTAATGACCAAGTCAAATTTAAGTCTGCGGTGCTGGACCAATCATTGCCTTTGGAATCCATTCGCGCCGTGATTTGGCAAGCTCACGAACGAGTTGACGCGGCATTGGCTGCTCCTTTGGCAGACCAAGACCAAGTGATTGTGCAAACGCCCGACTCTGTGGCGGTCGTGAGTGGTTTGCTCGAATCAGTGGATAGCGAAAAACTAAAAATCGACTATCAAGGCGCATCCCGCACCATTGCCCGCGATAAAATTTTGGCAATTGTTCTGGCGAACCTTGAAGCAAATCGCGAGCGAGTATCGATGGGCGTGGCCACGTGTCAATTGACCAATGGCGATTCCATCGTTGGAAAATTGTTAGAACTGACCCCTGAACAGACACGAATCCAGCTAGACCCACAAACCACGGTCACCTTCCGCACGTCGCTGATCGACGCCATCGAATTGGTCTCCGATCGTTTGTTGCATTTGACGGAAATAAGTCCGACGATTCAGGAGCAACGCAGTTGGTTTGCGCTCGAGCGGCCTTGGCAGTTGAACCGAAACATTGCTGGACAGCCATTGAAACTTAAACTCGTTGCCAACCAGCCACCGACCGAATATGGGCGAGGCTTTGGCTTGAGTGCGTTTACCCGGCTGGGGTTCGAAATTCCGCCTGGCTTTGATCGTTTACAAGCAATGATTGGCATCGACGCCACCACGGCTGACCGGGGCGATTGCCAAGTCACGATCCTTGCCGACGGAATTCGATTGTGGTCGAACCGCGTTCAAGGAACGGCGGTTGCGGAGAAAATTGATGTCGACATTTCCAATGCGAAACAACTTGAGATCATTGTCGATCCCGGCCAGAATTTTGATCTTGCCGATCATCTAAATGTGGTGAACCCGCGTTTGCTCAAAACAAAATAATTGCAACCCGTGTTGACCGTCAGGGCCAGCGCACTGTTTAGGCAAAATGGGGTTTTGGGGGAAGGGCAAATTTTGTAAATCGCATTTTTTCTTTGGAGAGAGAAAATGGCGAAACTTGAGATTGCCCGTCACTTTGAGGGCCTGACCGATCCGCGGATG
>JBGSMY010000223.1:0-6399 GCA_041739975.1 Pirellulaceae bacterium | reverse complement strand
TGGACGCGAGAGCCGAGCTTAGAGGCCATACATCAACGTCGAGGGGTTTCTGCAAATGTAGCTTGGTGGATCGAACGGGAACTGCCCGCAACCGGACCACTAGTGACGTTATGGAATATCGTCACAGACCAACGGTTAATTGCCAGCGCCAAGTCGAATCGTGCAGGCGTACCGGTGACCTGTTTCACCGAATGTCCGCCGAGCCAATGGAGCGACTTGCGTACCTTTCAAAGTCATCTAGGACGATGGGATTTTGAACCTTACGGTTTGGCGGTCAGCCGAGCAGTACTGGAAACTCGAGGTGCGCGGCCGGCCATTTATGGCACAGACGAATCTTGGTGTGACCTGCGCGATCATGATCGCCCTTTTTTTCAAAAATCGTACGACCGCCAGCAACGAGGCCGATCTTGGCAACACGAGAGAGAATGGCGATTGATCGGCGATCTCGATTTGAGGCTGTTGAGCAGCCTGCAACTTGTGATTCTTGTGGCCTCGGCCGCCGAAGCACAATGGTTGCAGCAGTGGAGTCGCTGGCCCGTGATTTCGCTTAATCGATCACAAGGCTTAGGTTAACGGCATTTTTGACGTGTTTCATGCAGGCAATTTGTCCGAATTATCGCGACTTTTCCAGTCGAATTCGTTTTAGCTTAACCATTGCAACCGAAGAAAATAATAGAAACAAAACACAAAATCAGGGGTTTATACTATGTTCGGCCGACTCCGCTCGCCCAAGGACTCGGCGGTGGTGGAAGCGATAGCTTGGTTCGAATGGACTGGATCAGGTGCTCGTTTGTGTCCGCAGGCAATCTCAATCCGGGCGACTTCTGATTTATGTCGCGGTTTTTTTGAACGAATACTCTGGTATGGCGGCGCCCAGTTAGAGTTGGCGACAAGTTAAACTAGATGTTCAGTGATTGTGTTATTCAGGGTTATTTGTGTTATCAGGGTTAGTAGAATAGTCCAAACAAACGCGAAAAGCGGAATTGTCGAGCGAACAAAATAATGTCGGCAAATGTAACAGTCACTGGATCGACGAGGATAAAAGGAATGCGTATCGGTATTTCTAATTTAAAATTCCACACCGCAGGTCAAATCCGCGATGCGAAGAAACCTCAAGTTGTTGCGGGGACTCGAGGTAAGCTGCGGCGTTGGTTGTTCGTTCCACTCGCGGCAATCGCCCTGACTTTCCATTGCGGCAGCTCTTGGGCTCAAATTCAATCCAATCCAGTCCAGCCGTTGACCAAACTGGCGCCAGTCTCGGAATCGGCACCTGCCCGTGAAGTCAGTGATAATCCAATACTCGTCGATCAAATCCCCACGACTCTCGATGAGATTAGGTTGTTCGAGGAAACCGTTTCCACAATCGCGGACCAAGTGCGTTCAGCGACTGTATCGGTTGCGGGCGGCAGTGGAATTATTGTCAGCGCCGACGGCTTGATATTGAGTTGTGCCCACGTAGGTGGCGAAGCCGGGCGACGGGTCCGAGTGACGCTTGCCGACGGCCGTCGCGTGAGTGCCGTGACTCTGGGCAACAACCACAAAGTCGATGCGGGAATGATGCGAATCACCGACTCCGGCACATGGCCGTTTGCCCCAATCTCCGACCAGTCGATACAATCTGGCAGGTGGTGCTTTGCGATCGGGTACCCAGTAACTTATGAACCAGGGCAAGAAGCGCCGGTTCGATTGGGTCGCGTTCTGAGAGCCAACGCCACGTCTATCACCTCGGATTGTACAATTATGGGTGGTGATTCCGGCGGACCATTGTTTGACCTTCAAGGCCGTTTAATCGGAATAAATAGCCGTGTCAGCAATTCTTTGTCAGGAAATATTCACGTCCCTATGGCCGCTTTTCGAGCCGATTGGGATCAAATGACCCAAGGAAAGGACGTTACCTTTCCAGCGTATTTAGGCGTCGATCGAGTTGAAGGTGCAAGTGACGCGCGTGTCGGTTCAGTCGTCGTGGATTCCGCAGCCGATCAAGCCGGCATTAAAGCCGGCGATGTAATTGTCGCGTTTAATAAAATACCGATAAAATCGTTTGATGAGCTTCGTGAAGCAGTGGCTCAAAGCCAACCAAATCAAAGAGTGCGGATAAAATTAATTCGAGGTGGTGAAGAGATCTATGTGCGAGCACGTTTGGGAGAATTGCCCAGACAATAATTTCCCAGGCGAAAGTTGCCCAGGCGAAAGTTGTAAAGTTGCTCCGAGAATCGTTGTGCTGAGGATATTGATGCAGTTACGAATCTGCGGTGCCTTAGAATTGGTTGCCAACGCCGACCTGTACGAATTAGATTAGTTTGACTATTGAGTTTATTGTGGAGAGTTTGGATATGGTTCTGCGAACCCAACGCCTTGTGTGTTGTCCGCGAATATCGGGCCAAAATCAGGCCGCGAGTGTTTTTTCGCGATTGATGATCGGCTGTTGCACGCTGGCAATCTTGTTGGCAAGCCCGTCGATTCCGGCTCAGGACCTGCAGTCAATGCCACCGCCCACCGTAGATTCCAATCCGCCAGAGAATTCTCCGCCGCGAAGTAATAATTCAACACGGTCCGGTCGCGAGCGCCGATCATCAAACGCCGTTTTGGGCCGACAATCCAACGAGTTGAAGCGAGCATTTGAGCCCATTGCCAAGCCGTTTAGCGAACTTGTCGTCAGCTTGGTTGATCATGACCAACGGGTTGGTTTGGGGTTGATTGTCGATAATCAAGGGCATCTCGTAACTAAATCTAGTCTTTGGAATGAATCGCTTCAAATTCAGTTGCCCACGGGAAAACGTGTAGCCGCCACCGTGATTGCCCGTGACTCCGATTTGGACCTGGCTATGTTGCAAGTCGATTACCATCCCGAAGTCTCATTTGTCTGGGCCGACCTGGGACAAACAAAGCCTGGCAATTTTTTAGTGAATGTGGGACCTCAGGCCGAGGTCATCAACTTGGGAGTTTTGTCTATTCGCCCCCGTAATTTTCGAATGGAGACACCCCGAAGTGGTTTTTTGGGCGTATCGACCGCCAGTGGGGTTGAACCAGTGGGAATTGACGTGACTCGAGTGGTTGCCGATAGCGCGGCTTTGGTTGCCGGTATACGAGAAGGCGACAAAATTACTCATATTTCCGGTCGCGAATTACGGGCTCCGGAGCAATTAATCCAATTTGTAAATACACTGCGACCTGGCGATGAGGTTGAACTACGTGTGCTCCGCAATTCCAGTGAAATGGTGCTTAAGGCAAAACTTGGTACCAGAACCATCGATACTTCTAATTACGATCGCTGGGGCGGTGGACCATTTACCAGTACCCAGCGTTTTGGTTTTGGCCAAGTGCTGGCCCACGATGCTCCGCTTAATCCAGACGATTGCGGTGGACCAGTACTCAATAGCCAAGGGGCCGTCGTGGGGTTAAACATCTCCCGCGCCTTGCGAATATCGACTTACGCAATCCCTGCCGATCAACTCAAGGCTTTTATCGCCAAATCGCTGGCCAAGTAAGTAAGATTGCGGTCGGCAAAAAATCGTATACCAGACATGTATTTGGGGCACGACACCTTATAAAGCTCAAAAAAATTTACAATACCAAGCCAATCGAACCGCCTCTATTCGCGAGGTTGCAGCAAATTGGAGTTGGGATTCTTTCGATGGCCTTGAAGTTAAAGACGCCGCTGAGTCGGCACTTGTGATAATGTCCGCTCGGACTCAAGGCCTAATACTCGGCACCAAAAATCAAGTTAAGAATTTCCAGTGCCGAATTTCGAGCGCCTTGAATTCGCTTTGCAATCCGTACTTGAGCCGTGAGCCATCACTCGCAAATCTCGTAGGTGCTGCAAGTTTACCAGGGCCAAGTCGCTAGACTTTTTGAGCCTCATTAAAGCGGTCGGCCACACGGTCCCAAGCGACCACATTTCGAATCGCGGTTATATAGTTGGCCCGCATATTTTGATATTTCAAATAATAAGCATGTTCCCAGACGTCAATTCCAAATAGTGGGACATTGCCATGGGACAAGGGACTATCTTGATTCGGAGTACTTTCGACAACCAAGCCCGACTGAGGGTTCCAACTGATCCAGCCCCAGCCGCTGCCAAATACGCCGGTTGCTGCTTGAGCAAGTTTTTCCCAGCAACCGTCGACACTACCAAAAGATTTTTCGATCGCTTTTAGCAGTTCACCGCTAGGTGCAGCGCCGCCACTTTTGGCCAACGTCGACCAGAACAAAGTGTGGTTGACGTGCCCACCGCCCGCATTGCGCACCCCTTTTTGCATGGCTTCTGGTAAGTCTTTCCACATTGCCACCAATTTTTCGGCGGGTTGTTTAGCGTATTCGCTGTTGGCAACTGCAGTATTGAGGCCTTTGACATAGGCGGCGTGATGGCGCGAATGATGAATCTCCATCGTTTGAGCATCGATATGCGGTTCTAAAGCGTCATAAGCGTATTCAAGTTTTGGCAATTCAAAGGCATCTGCCGTTGAATGTTCGTTTCTTTCGAGATTGTTAGTGGTTTCTACAGGGCTAGTGGATCCGGCCAGTGCCGGTGCGCCACCGACAATTATTGAACCAGCGACTGCAGAAGTCATTAAAAAGTTGCGGCGATTGACTTCAGGCGTTGATGACGGTTGTTGATTTGATTTCATGGGGATCTCCTCTGCTGAATAAAAACGTAACAGTGTCAAGTTACTAATACGGAGTATACCAGAAATCAGTTGATCGATTGGGAAAGGGATCGCAAGTTAAAGTTAAACTTGAACTTGAAGTTAAACTTGAAGTTAAACTGGTTCTTCGAGGAATTTAGTGGTAAAAAAAGAATTAACCACGAAAGACACGAACAGCACGAACGACGGATTGAGGGGGGCGTCATTCTGGTTGCCGAGAATTTCCCGCAACGTGGTCGTGGCTACCAATCTCCGATTGGTAGGAGTCTGTGGCTGCCAATCTCTGATTGGCAGAGTCCGTGGCTGCCAATCTCTGATTGGCAGAGTCCGTGGCTACCAATCTCTGATTGGTAGTTTGGTGGCTGCCAATCTCCGCGGCCGTGGCTGCCAATCTCTGATTGGCAGAGTCCGTGGCTACCAATCTCTGATTGGTAGTTTGGTGGCTGCCAATCTCCGATTGGCAGACCAAAAAACCTTAAAATCTGCTACCAATCCTTTACTTACCTTTTGACTTTTCGAATTCTTCGAGAGTAATTAAGCCATCTTTATTCATATCCAGGTTTCGAAATTCTTCGAAAATCGAATCGTTCCATTCTTCGGCAAATTCGTACATTTGAATGTGCTTGTCTTGATTCTTGTCGAGATCAAAAAATGACATACTGCTGCGCGAGCGAGTACTGGCTTGTTCACTGCCGCGAGAACCGCGAAAGCTGCGGCGGTCGGCATTAGTTCCCGACTCGGAGTTGTCTTCGGAAGTGGCAGTTCGTCCACTTGATGTGTCAGCCAATGCCGATTCAAGTTCGCTGACGGTGACCATTCCGTCTTTGTCGCGATCTGCATTTGCTGGCGGACGGCGTATGGCTTTCATTTCTTCAGCATTAAGTTGTTTATCGCCGTCTTTGTCGTATTGAGAGATCATGCCTTCGGCGTAGCGGCGATTTTTTTCTGCATCGTTATTACTTCGGGCGGGAGCAGCCGTTGAAACCGTTGATTCACTGCGTTCCGAAGATTCCCGTGGTCGCGAATCGCGGTTATTGGAATCGTTGGAGTTCGAGCGGTCTCGAGAAGATCTGGAGGGCGAGTCGCCACCGCGATCGCGAGATTGTTCGCTTGAGACTTCGACTGTCGCTTGGTCGCGTTTTTTATAACGTTCAGCAATTTCATCTGGCGTCAATAATCCGTCTCGATTGAGATCTGCTTCTTGAGCATTAGGAGCGCTCCATCGGATGGCTTGCATTTCTTCGGCATCGATACGGCCATCTTTATTTTTGTCGTATCGCGACATGGTCATTTCGACTTGATCGCTAAAATCATTTGATCCGCCGGCACTTGATCCTGCCCCGCCTTTAGCTCCCGATCCGCCGGAGGAAGTTGTCGCGGCACCGAAACTCGGTGGCAATGTGGCGTTAGGGGCATCGGACCCAAATCCGGGGACTTTGCGTTCGACGGCAACCGTGGGTTTCCCGGCTTCGGTTGATTCGGATTCATTGGAACCATTCATTTGCTGAACGATTTTGTCGAGTTCAACTTTTTGATTGGGATCGATTCCCATACCTTCCATAAATCGTTTTGTTCGATCGGAGGTTTCACCGGGGTCGAGAATTCCGTCGCCATTAGCGTCCATTCGGCGTAAAAAAGACGATGGATCGAATCCGCGTCGCATGCCACCTTCGCCACCGCCACGTCCGCCAAAATCACCCCGTCCACCACCGCCAGGACCGCCACCGTCCCAGCCACCACCGCCGCCACCAGG
>JBGSMY010000220.1:0-6800 GCA_041739975.1 Pirellulaceae bacterium | reverse complement strand
GTGGCCACAAAGCTGAAGCTTTGTGCGCGGTAGTGGCCACAAAGCTAAAGCTTTGTGCGCGACAGTGGTCACAAAGCTGAAGCTTTGAGCGCGGTAGTGGCCACAAAGCTGAAGCTTTGTGCGCGGTAGTGGGCACAAAGCTGAAGCTTTGTGCGCGGCAGTGGCCACAAAGCTCTAGCTTTGTGCCCACGATTGCTAACTGAGCTAAAGCTCTATACCCCAGGTCCTAATCATTCCAACTAACCTGGAGTTGGTTGTCGACGGACTCGACGCCTCGAATTTTCTTAAGAGCCTCTTGGGCCATTTGCTTTTCAAAAAACGACTTGACGCGACCTTTGAGAGTGACGTGACCGGCATCGGTCCGAGTGAATACATGCCGTTGTTGCAAGTGTGGGTTTGTAAGAATAACCGCGGCAACTTGTTGATCGAGGTTTGCGTTAAATTGGTCGAGCATACGAGCTAATCCAATTGGATTAAAACTAAAAACCGATTCAAGTTGCTGTCGTCATGAAGTCAGCGCCGAACGAATATGAATGTCGTTATAGAAACGGCGGCTGGGGAATTATTCCCCATAATCGTGTATCGGCGCGCATTCCGAACCAATTTTCATGAAATCTCAATACTCCGAATCTGCTTTCTATCGATTGTGCCGTTAAAGTCGGGCCGGAGAAAATGTTCTCCAATGGCGGCGATAATTTCGCGCGGCAGGAATTCCGATCTAAAGATTTAACCGGAAGTTTTGCCTATAACAGCCAGCCGATATCTTGGTCATCGCCTGGCAATTGCAGGTTTTGTACCGATCCGATTTGGGAATGCTGGGCAATGGCTTTCATGACGGCGTCAAGCGCGAGGGAGTCGAGGTTTAAGACACTAATGGCCGGACTGCCCGGTTTGTGTTGGGCGCGGCCAACGGCCATCTGGGCAATATTGACGCCTTGTTCGGCGAGCAATTTGCCGCCAAATCCGATAATCCCGGTACATCATTGTGGTTAAAGACCAGCACGTGACTGTCGAGAAATGATTCCAGCGGATGAGATTACAAGCGAACCAAATGCGGCATGCTTTTTCCAAAAACGGTTCCAGCGGCAGTAAACTCTCGATTTTCATCCGAGATATCGTTCGACAAAAAACGGTTCCTGACACCTTTTCCACGCGCGTTCCTGACACCTTTTTCACTCGCACCTCGCCAAGTTCTGCGAATACCCCATGGGCTTGTCCCGGGGATCGTTCTGTTTTTCACTACACGCGTCGTGCCATAACTTCCTCACCTCGCCGCGTTCTGCGAATACCCCATCAACCTTGGGGTCAGACCCGGTTTAAGGGTTTTCGTATTGGCCAAGCGATGACGAGGAGTATCCGCGACACGCTGAACTATTCGGCTTGTCTCATCCAGAGACGTCGACAACCTAACTCATCGCGAAGTGAAAACCTTGGCTAAATCCCGAACACTTTCGGCTGACCAGAGGTTATCGTACAAAGCTTCAAAACCCGGAAACCGGGTCTGACCCCAATGCCCTGATGGATACAAACTGATGATGAAATCACGAAACTAACTTCGTCGTGAATTACGTAAACACTGTACCTGACGCCACTTACGACTCGACAGCGCCATTCGTTCCTGACACCTTTTGCACGTTCCTGACACCTTTTCCACTATAAATGAATTGCAGGCGATACGACGAAGCGTCGTCCGGGGATGTCCGTTTAATGATGAAGACTGGTCAATTCGTATGGTTTATTGCTTGGGACTTGAGAGTACACTACGACCACAGGGCCGATCAAAGTCAAAAACGGTTCCTAATATCTTTACGTTTCCTGTCAACAAATTTTCGGCACAGGTGGCTGTGACCTGCACTGACTTCGCAATGCACACGCTGCAGACTATAGTAACGGAAGTCTAGTTTACGATCGATCCAGGTTATTGATTCGGAGCGAGCGATCTTTCATGAAAACGATCAGCTTACTTGTGGTTTGCTTCTTCTCGGCCCCGCTGTTTGGACAGTCATCTTATCCACCAAAATTGTCCGACGCCCGCGTTGAAACCTACCGAAAGATCGACGCCACTGAACTGAAGCTTTGGATCTTCGGGGAGTCGGACCTCAATGAGCCAAAGCCCGCGATTGTCTTTTTCTTCGGTGGAGGTTGGAATTCGGGATCACCGGACCAATTTGAAAACCAGGCACGGCATTTCGCAAATCGCGGGATGATTACTATCACCGCTGATTACCGCGTGAAATCCCGGCATGATGTTCAAGTTGTGGAATGCGTGAAAGATGCCAAGGCCGCCATCGCCTGGGTCCGGCAAAACGCCCAACGTCTTGGGATAGATCCGGACAAGATCGCCGCCTCAGGTGGTTCCGCTGGTGGTCACCTTGCCGTCAGTACTGGCACGATTGGCGGTTTTGGCAGTGATGAACGTCCCAACGCCATGATTCTTTTTAACCCCGCCTGCGCGCTCGCTCCTATTGCGGGCTGGCAATCCCCAGGGGCGAGGGTTGAGCTTAGCGTCGACCGACTTGGCGTCGAGGCTGAAGTGATCTCGCCGGCCCATCACATTGGCCCGCACACGCCACCTACTTTGATACTTCATGGTAAGAAGGACACCACGGTTCCCTACGCCTCCGTCGAAGCATTCGAGAGCGTGATGAAAAAGGCAGGGCGACCATGCAAACTAGTCGGCTATGAAGGGGCGGGCCACGGCTTCTTCAATCGCGGAGAGGGTTATCGCAAGACAGTCGACGAAGCCGATGCTTTTCTCGTCGAGCTGGGCTGGATAAAAAAGTGAAATCGCCTTTCGGAAGACCTGCTTGAACCGCACAGCTTTTGAAAATCAATCTCCAATAAAAACCGGAAAATTAGGTCACTCCTCGGTCAACATTCGACTGCACACTGGCTTCGTCATCGAATGTTTGATATGAAAACAGGTGAGTAAAGCGATGTCGACCACTGCTCCGAGTCCGAGGGGGTCATTTCAAGTTTCTCAACTCAGGCTGATCTTTCGCCGATTCAATCTCCCGGATCGCCTCGCGAACAGCTGCTGCTTTTTGTTTGCTGAGGTGTTTGGGAAAGCTCTTTTCGCCTTTATCAAACATGGCAGCTGTTTCCTGGAGATGTGGAATAACGCTCTGCGCGTGGGCGCCGAAGTTGTTGAGAACTTTCAAAATCTCTGGCGTGCGATGCTCGCTGGACCATGGATTCTGCGTGCGCAAGTAGTCGGCAGCAGCTTGCATGCCTTCCTGAATATGATGCCGGGACAATACCTTCAAACCGTTTAACCGTACGCCGTCAGCAAACATCTCCCCACTAGGTGCTGGTTTTTCGATCGCTTCGAGTACAATAGGCAACAGTGGCCGAATTTGCTCATAGCTTAAACGTTGAAAGATTTCACTGATCTCGCTGCGGGCACGGCCGTCCTGATTCTGCAAACCACGTGCGATGGCGGCGCGGAGCTGGTCTTGGTCCACATCATCAAACGAATTCATTCGGGGCAACATCGTACCAAAAATGGCTGATGAAACAAATCGTTGTTCCATTCCGCGAGGGTCGTCCGAAGATGGGTCGCGGGCTATCAGCTCCAGCATCTCCGGCAGTGCGGGAAGTGCTGGTTTGCCAATGGTAGCCAGGGCGGCAGCGGCGCGCACGCGGAGCCAGAGGTCCTCGTGCTGCAGCGTGCGGCGAAGTTGCGGGACTGCCAAAGCGGCATCGCCACTGAGTTCCTGCAATGCGTGACAGGCGCCAATGCGCGCATTCAGATCATCGGAATCAAGCAGAGCGATAATGTAAGATACCGGTCGGACTTTCCGCCTGGCGATCGCCGCTGCAGCTCGCTCACGCACAATCGGCGACCACGATCCGAGACGCTCGGCCAGTTCTAAGTCGGTCAATTGATCATAAAAGCTCTTGCGGTTTTTGTTATCCCAACCACGACCGTCGGCGATGATACCTTGTGCGGCGTCGAGCGCAAGCGGATGGACCACACCGGCATTTCTGCCTGTGAGTCGCGTCGTACGGAGCGGCAGCGCATAAGCGAGCAGGTAAGCTCCCGTCGCATCCCATCCGTGGTAACTGTCGTGATCCGGCTCGGGCGGGCCTTGATGCGTGAATCCGCCGTCCCATTGTCTGGCCAAGTCGTGATACCAGCCGCCAAATTCCTGCATCCAGGCTCCCGTAGCGTGCGGACCCGCCTGTCCGATCGCGGGCAGCGACCACAGCAGATTGAAATAGTTGCCCGTGTGTCCACAGTCTCGCTCGTTGCCATGGGATGCCAAAGCCATGCGTGTAAAAAAGTCCGCGCTTTTGGCCTCACCAAGTAAATTAAAGAGCACGGCTGCCATACCACATTTACCATTGTCCTCATGCGTCTCGGTCCAAGCGTCGTGGTCTCCGTAAGGCACTGCTCCTTTGCCGGTGTAGAAGCGAAGCAGCTTTGCGCTGAGTTCCGCGGCATGAGCGACTTCTGGATCTTTTACGCCAGCGTCGCGTGCCATTACTAGGCCGATCGTCAACGGCAGTCCGGGAGAGTTCATCATCCCATAACCCTGCAGGCGTCCATCCGGCAACGCAAACGTATGCCCCCACGAACCCACAGCACTCTGACCCTTGGCCGCTTCGATCGCCAGGCGTCGTAGGCCCGGTAACACTGAGGCATCGCCGGTAACGGTTGTGTATTCGGCAAGAAAAATCATGACGTATCCGTAGTACCACGTTCTAAAACCTTCCGTCTTGAAGCTTGCGGCCAATGTTGCCTCACGCTGTACCAAAGGCAGATGGGCTGCATCGCCCCCGGCCAGAAGGGCCAGGGCATTCAGCGAACGTGGAATCGGATCTATCTGCGCCGCATAATCAGCTTCAGCCATTCGAGCTGCAAGCGTCTTCAGGCCTTTCGTGAGGATACGCTGTGACTTTGGACAATCATATGGCGCTGTGGCGCTGAACGTCCCTAGCATTGGCAGATTCAGCGTGACTTCTTCGGTTTTGCCAGCACGCCAACGAGTGAAAACCAGTTTGCCGGCACCATTGTCGGTTTCGGCCGCAGTAATCGCTTTTCCAAACTCTGTGCGAGGGTCGTAGGCAAAAGGCTTGCCACCCACACCGAGAATCACGTCACCCACTGCAACAATGCCATCTGCAGGCGAACCCGCATCGACGGCTGTAATGGCAATCTGCCGCGCATCGGTTGTCACCATTCTGTCGCAGTACATCCAGCCTCTTAGGCCAGTTGGTCCAAGATTCCAATCATGTTTTGCTTGCGCCGGAATCGAATCGCCTTTGGTGAAATCGGGAATTTTCGGGGCCTTGTCATCCGGCGCGGCTGATCCCAATGAAACGATGCTTATCCACACCGTACTAATCATCGAAAGCAATTGGATATTTGTCATGGCAGCGATTTTTTACCGAAATTTCTATTTAGCCAACATTTGGAGATTTGTTTCAGCGAACGCTTTGCCCATCTTGGCAAATGTCTTTGCGCAACCGAGATAATGGTAACCCGCGTTGGAGGCGCCCCGTTTCCAGAGAGCGACTTCTGCGGGCGATATCAGATCGGATTCATATTTTTTCAAATATTCGTTTTTCTGATCTTGAGTCATGCGGCCATCGGCATTCGGATGTTCCGGGTGTTTTGAGTCGAGGAAATAATTCATCTGGTTGACCATTCCTCGTTTCTCGTCGATGGCGCCAAGTTCATCGCTCCAAAATGGCGCCGTTTCCACAGCCATGACGTTGTCTTTGAACTCAGGCAAAGTGGCGGGTGCGGCCATCGCCTTACGGAAAGCCAACATGTCCACGGAGTCGTCCTTGAGCCCCCCCACGCCCATTGCTCCGATTACAAAGGGCAGCCCGGGTGCATTCAGATCCTTGCGCACATCGCGGATAAAATGTGCGAGCAGTTCTGAATAAAGTTTAAATCGGTCCGGCGAGTTGTGTTCTGGATACACATGATGGTCGACCAGATCATTGAATCCTTGAAACCAGACGAAGCCCGCGAGTTCATAACCTTGTTTTGCGTCGTAGTGGGGAATTGCTTGTTTTGGATCGGCTAGAACCTTTTTCACATGCTCCATCATCAGGCGATAATAAACCCCGGTAGCCTGAGCCTTTTCGGTCTGCCATTGCTCAAAGTTTTGGGGGATACCATGACCTTCCTGTTTGGGGTAGTTCTCGAGTTGGAAAGTACTCAATTGATAAGGCCCAGCACTGGGCGAGCGAAAATCGGTGTGAAGGCTCTTGCCTCCCCAAGCCGTTTTGATGATGAGTACAGGCTCATCGAAAGCCGCATCCATGGTTAAGCCAAAGGTGAATTCCGGTCCGATTTTCTCGCCGAGTTGGCCAGGTTCTTGCCCCCACAGCGAGCCGTAGCCTGCGGTAAGCTTTCCAGCCAGGAAAGAGTTCGATTCATCGGCTCCGGTAAGGTAGGAGATCCAGGTTCCATGGCACACAGTCGGTTTGCCGTCCGTACCGCGCATCTGGCGAAGTAACGGAACAGTTGCGGGATCATCGCCAATGTAATCGAACGTTTCGATGTCTGCATGTCCTTCCATGTTGGACTGACCGGCCAAGATGAAAACGCGAATGGGCTTATGCTGCGCATTGAGATCTTGCACGGATAAGAGGGCGTATACCATCGTTCCCCAAAACAACATTTGATGGTTTAGCATAAATCGTTTCTTTTGTTTAATGCGGTTTCTAGTTTTTAGTTTCTATTTTCTAGAAGCTTTCCCAATTATGGCATGCTGCAAATCTTACCAATCCCCTTATCTGAAAAAAGGGGGCAGTGAGGTGGCCCACGGTTGACGGGCGCG
>JBGSMY010000194.1:0-38930 GCA_041739975.1 Pirellulaceae bacterium | reverse complement strand
GAGGACAAGCTGACCTACGTTACCGCTGTCCTCAGCGGCGGAATAGAAAGCTCACTTTGTTTTTGTTGCCAGAAATTAGTCGTCGATTGTCAGCTTGAGGACAAGCTGACCTACCGTAGCCGTCCGCTGTCCTCAGCGACGGAATAGAAAGCTCTCATCATTTTTGGTTGCCAGAAATTAGTCGTCGATTGTCAGCCTGAGGACAGGCTGACCTACTGTAGCTGACCTACCTTAGCTGACTTACCCTAGCTGACCTACTCTTCAATATCATCCGCCAAATTATCCTCATTGGCGGGCGCCGATTGGACTGATTTGCTTGCCGGTGGATTGTCGTTAATAACTTTCTCGCGAGGAAGGTTCTTTTCGACCCATTCCATCACTTGAGCCATTTCACTACGGATAAATTTGAAGTCATCAAGCACAAATTGTTTGGTGCTTCCGGAAGTTGTTCCATAGTCCAGTCGCGCAATCCCTTTGTCGTACCATTTTTTCTTGTCGAGCTGTTTGACTTGAGAAAACTCAACTGTCTCTCCCCAACTGGACTTCAAGCCTGTTGCAGTTGTCTCGACCCAGGCGGATAATGTGCGGATATACCAAACTAGCATTGGAATCCCGACGGCCAATGCCACGGCCATCATCAGGTATTGTTGTTGAATGCTGCCGTGAGCTTCTTTGACCGATTTTGGTTTCGACAACGGCCAGCCTTTTTCTTCGGCCAATACCAGCCATTGTTTGGCGATTTCGGAATCACTAATTCCACTTTCGACCAGTTTCTCATAAGCGATCGCCGGCTCTAACTTCTTTTTTGGAAACGCAATCGCACCATCGTACAAAGCCCAAAACGAGAACCCAATGCACACCAAACTGATGATCAGAAACTTGCGAAGAAATGTCTTGTCAGCCAAAGCGCGAACGTTCATGCGTCTGATGCCTGCTTGAGGTTAAATTAACGATGTGAATGATTGGTAGATGCGTGACAAGTCAAAATGTCGAGGCTGAACACAACCTAGATCGTTCTAGCTCACTGTTCTTACGTACGCATCAATCGTCCGATCAAATGAACTTACAAATTCAATCGGACAACAATTGCCTTCGACGTCGCGGCGACCGTAGTTGTGGCGACCGTCAGGCTAGCTAACGAAAACTCAGAATGCAATTGCTTCGATTTTGCGATTCCGGTTCACTCCCACGAGACTATCGTCTTGGCTGGCAGTATAGCTTAACCGCAGTGAGAGAGATAGCACTGAAATGTGGGAATCACCTTAAAACCAGCGGAGATCATGCGAAAAAGCGCCTCCGGGCTAGAAAGTTTACGGAGATCATGGCACAATACGATCACGAGTCATGCATGCGTCATGGGAGACGATTGGTCGCAATTCAAGTCGATAATTCTTGGGCGGTTTCGAGCCCGCGTCGGTACCATTCAAATCGGCACTGTTATGGTTACAGGTTAGGCTAGGTTATTGCGACCCTGACTTTTACGGTTCAAATATTCATAAACAAACGGTTCGTACACGATTTTCGAAAAGTGTACTAAATGTGTTCGTGGTTTTAATGAAGGGGTTCCAACATGCCACTATTCGAAATTGAAACGGATGCGCACATCATCATCACGTGGGCAGACAACGAAAACGCTGCATCGGGCGTGGCACACGAATGTTACCCAGGCGAAGGCGTTTTGCGTCTAACCAAACGCCCCCGCGATAGCTGGGTTATTTCCAAAGGCGTACTCGGGATTACCGGCACGTCCTCAGATCCTTGCTCGGTAGCTCGCGATTGCTTGTCCAAAGCTTCCGGTGACAAGTTACACGCGATTCGACTTTACATGCACGAAACTGGCAACGACTTAGAGCAAGCTCGCAAAGTCATTGAGTCCAATATGGTGATGGGCTGGTAGTTTTTATACTGCCAAGCTAACCGATCCCAGCGATTTCAAAAACGCAATTTTCATTCGCCGCTGTTGAACAAACAGTTGGACCGAATTTGTCTATGCGGGTGCCCTTGGGACCGAAAGAATTCTGGGGCTCCTTATCAGTTTTTATGGTTATCCAGGAATTTTAGTGGCTGGCTGGGGACGATCTTCAGGTTTCTCTAGTCGATTGGCTACAATTGATGAAGCGTCCCGATTTACTCTGTGTGACCCTCGCGAAAGTACGTGTCGCGTCGAAT
Organism: Pirellulaceae bacterium; assembly: GCA_041739975.1. Lineage (GTDB taxonomy): Bacteria > Planctomycetota > Planctomycetia > Pirellulales > Pirellulaceae > BJ22. The sequence continues at coordinate 36,761 of JBGSMY010000194.1, read as the reverse complement.
CCAATCTTGCCGGCAATTCCCAGCAACCAGTCTGACGCCCGCCCGAATCCGTCGTTCGTGCTTTTCGTGTTTTTCGTGGTTAAATCTTTTTTACCACTAAATTCCTCGAAGAGCCGTTTTTATTTTACTTTCCAAATATTGCATTTGATCGGGAGTTAGCGCCGACCAGCCTTCGCGGGGAATGATGGTCTGTTGGTCAAATTGAGCAGCCATCAATCCAGCGTCGGTCGTTTGGAAAAAGGTGCAGCCGAATAAAGACGCCTGGCTTAGAATCGCGCCGCGCAGATCTGCCCCGGAAAAATTCGCACCCTCTAAATCAGCACCTAGAAAGCTTGCCCCGCGCAAATCCGATTGCTCGAAATGGGCGTTGGACAAATTGGCCGTTGAAAAATTCGCCCCCACCAACTGGGCTTGTCGAAAATCAGCATCGCGAAGTTGCGATCCAATGGCCTGTAAGCCAACTAAATTTCGCCCGGCTGCATTGATGCTGCGTAAATTTAACCCATTAAAGTCACGAGTTTCGAGGAGTCTCGCCGTTTGGCGTTTGTCGAGCGTTGGCGCCATGTATCGCTGTTCTTGCCAGGGATCGGCGCCATTGTGGTATCCCGATTCCGCCTCCCAATACCCAAGCCGGTCTTCGGTCAGTAACTCAATTTCCGCCAGCCACTTAACGCTCTTGTAAAAATATTTGCCGGGCACAATGTTGCGAATCGGTCCGCCGTGTTCTTTCGGAATCGGTACACCGGCCATCTGCGTAGCGATGATTGTTCCCAACGACAATGCTTCGTCCAGCGATAACGATGTACTGTGACGACGTTCCGAGTTTGAAATAAAAGAGACATATTTGGCATCGTGCTCGGGAAGACTGGTCGACAAAAGGTCGGCTAACAATACGCCCGAAACGCTCATATCAAACATTGACCAACGGGTGACACAGTGGATGTCTAGGGTTCGAGTGGTTTGCGGTAAATTGGATAACTGGGTCAAGTTCCAGGTTTTAGTCTGTTGGACGCGGCCCGTAAAGCGGATCGCCGCGAGATCTAGTCCGGCCGCCGGTTCGCGTTCTCCAATGATTGGCCATTTCCCCGGACCAATTAGTTGTTGGCCAGGCGGCAGCCGCGATTGTGGCAGCGAGTCAGCAGTGAAATTTGTATCCGCCGACGAAGCTTGGGTGGGAGCGGTCGATTCGTGTTTTATTGGTTGTGGTCCAGATTGATTCATCGAAGCGTTAACACCAGAAAATTTTAACACCAAATTTTTGTATCGGAGTGATGACAGCAATGTTATCAATTCGACATCAAAAAGAACATAACGTCTGAAATCAAATCTCCAAAACACTTTAATAGTTGGGTTTTCAAAGTTTAAAAGTCTCATTTCGTTCAAGTTTTGCTTTGGCATGCAAACTGCATTAATGCCTAAGGAACGGTTACGAGCGTTTTGGCGAGTTACCAAAACGTGATTCGCAATCCCTGACAAATTCGCGAAGGAGTTTGGGTATGAAGCAGTTCTTGGTAGTCGGCCTGTTGGCTTTAGGTCTGTTTTTGTGTTCCAGTATGAGCGCGATGGCGCAGCATCATCACGGCCATCACGGTGGTCGCCATTACGGCGGCAATTTCGGTGGCTATGGAGTTCAAGTCGGTGGCCCCCGTACCGTCATCTCCGTTGGCTTTGGAAACGTCGGTGGTTATGGTTACGGACGATCGATTTATGGTGGGGGCTATTATGTTCCAGCCGCTCCCGTTTATCGTCCCGTCTATTCTGTGGCGCCAATTTACGGCGGTTATTACGGTGGCGGCTACTACGGCGGTGGCGGATACTACGGTGGCGGCTGTAACCGAGGTGGCTACAATCGCTGGTAACGGTTTGGTCAATCGTCGCATTTCTTTGTGAGATTTGACTATTTAAAAAAATGGATACACAGGCGGGAGAAGATCCCGCCTGTGCTATTGAAATGCACAATTCCAATCGACTCAGGTCGTCTTTAAGTCTTTGGCAGAAATTAACAATTTCGAAAGCTCATCCAAATACGCGTCGATTGCTGGAACCGCGGCATTCGGGTCTTTGCCCGTATCGTCCCAGTGTCGCAGTTGGATGGCTTGCTCAAAGAATGGTTCACGTTTGAATTCCGCCAGCTCTTCGGAATTCATCAAACCGCCTTGGTCAAGAAAGCTCTTGTACGATGTGGGCGACAATTTAGTGTGATAGTCCGCGTCGCTCGTACATAAGTAACGTTTCGCGGCAACATGCAATCGCACGGGATCTGCGACTGCATCGCCAAAATGATTTCTCAGAAATGCGTATCCGACGCGCTCGTGATGATCGTCCAGGTCAACGGCGGTATTCGGCGGCAAGTCGCGGTTTCCCAAAATATGTCCGATATCATGTAGCAATGCTGCTACGATTTGAGCCGCGCCAGCTTGTTCTTGGCGAGCCAAGGCCGCACATTGCAAGGCGTGCTGCAATTGCGTGACGCCCTCATCGGCGTATTTTTCGTCGCCACGTTGAGAAAATGTCTGTCGAATTCGTTCAACAATTTCATTCATTGTTCTTTCCTCTGCCTTTGTGCCCGAACTTGATCGGCCAACCCGATTGTAATATGTGGAACGGACAACGGATAAGCTAGGTGGTGGTAAAAAATGCTGTCCTTAGGTATCGCTAAAATGTGGCAATTGTCGCAGGTTAACTTGCCAATAAACGATCCAAACTAAGTCTCTTTTGGGTCGTCCGTTTTCACGTCGACGCGTTCATCGATAATGGGACAACTGCTTGACCAACACAAATATGTTTTCGTTGGGGCGCGATTAAAATGACGGGTTATCCAGGAATTTTAGTGGGTGGCTGGGGACGATTTTCAGGTTTCTCTAGTCGATAGGCTACGATTGATGAAGCTTCCCGATCTACTCTCTGTGACCCTCGCGAAAGTGCGTGTCGAGTCGAATTTAATCGTGCCGGCAATTCCCTGCAATCAGTTTGACACCCGCCCGCATCCTTCGTTCGTGTTTTTTGTGGTTTTCGTGGTTAAATCTTTTTTACCACTAAATTCCTCGAAGAGCCAAATGACGAAAGCCCGGATTTGAGATGGTGCTCGCGTCCGGGCTTCGTCAGCGGTTAGACTATTCTTCAACAGCCACAACTTCAGCTCGATTGCGCGTGCCGAGTGCGCTGTAGATCGTTGCATCAATGGTTTGAGTCAAGAATCTTACTGACCCATCACCGTTGCAAAACTGTGCGCCGCCTGGATGGCGACTGCTAAAGCTCACTTCATAGGCTCCCCATTCGAGGTTTCCGTCCAGTACCAATGGAGAGAGATTTGAGGTCGGCTTTTTATAGTTGATGGCAACTGCCGTTGAGCCGCCTTGTTCCGACCAATCAGTTCCTTCCCAGTTGTCAAAATCATCGCCACCAATGGCCCAGTGATCCTTGCGACCGGTGTTAGGGGTTTCACGAGTACTGGCATTGGCGGCGAGATCCGGATCAGGTTCTGCTTCGCCCAACATCAATGTATTGGTTAGTCCATCGGTACAATCTCGCAAACGAATCGCCCCACCCATGCCACCTTGGCTGATCAACGCTTTGTTGATTGGCCGGGTGATCATCATGCCATCCAATTCCCAGTGGCCTTTGGTGGTGTTGCCATTCCAGGTCGGGCGGGTCACGGTTCCCCAGCCGGCGGCTGGCTTCCAATCGCAGGGCTGAATTCCGGTAACAACGCCTAAATAATTTGCCGGCGTTCGGCGAGCGACAAACCAAGGACTAGGTGTCCAAGTCGAGGCGTCAAAAATATGTTCCGCGGCAGTGGTTGACGGGCAGCGAAACACGCTGAAGACAGTTTCGCAGGCGGCGATTTGACGCACGCGTGGATCCGGATGGTCAAAGGTTGCATTGTTGAACGCCACGCCCATCGCCCAGTCATTCGAACCAAAACTGAGCACATCGTAGACGCTGGTTTGTTCAATAAAGGGAAGTACAAATGCCGACCAATGACCGCCTTCCTGTGCTTCACCTAACATCGGCAGTTTTTCTTGTTGAGCCCCCGCAAAATTGTGCAGGGCCAAGCCAAGGTTTTTCAAATTATTGCTGCACGATGTCCGCCGGGCTGCTTCGCGCACTTGTTGCACTGCCGGCAACAACATACCCACCAAAATGCCAATGATGGCGATCACCACCAAGAGCTCGATCAAAGTAAATCCAACACGTTTAATCATTGCTTTTCCTCAAAAAAATAGAAAAAATGGCGCACGAGCTTACCGACTAACGGGAATGTCAAATTCAAAGTGATTTGGTTTGCCTGCCACGATTTCGAACTCCACAGTACTCTGGTCCCATTCACTAAATTGGGGTGGCACCCGCTCGACAATCTCCACTGCGGGATTTTCTTCTTTGGTGTCCGTTGAGACTTGGATCTCTCGGCCATGTATCGAAAGCGACGGACATGAAAACGTTATTCGATACTTGCCGGCAACAAGTCCATTGCCCGCGGTTGACCTTAATGTCAATTCGCCAGCTTTATCGGTTTCCCCAACGCCTAAGGAATACTCATCAGCCGGCTTATCGAGCGGTCGAAAGTACACCAGCAATCGTTCATACGGCACGCCACCCAAAGTCACTTTGCCTGTTAGCGGGTGTAAGGTCGTATCTCGTCCACATCCTGCAGTAACAATCAGAACAACAAACAAGATGCAATTGAATTGCATCGATATTACGCGATTCACTTGGTAGGGCTCCGTTCAAAACATTTTGCCTCGTTGACCTTCCGCCTATTCTCAAAATGTTTGTTACAAATATTTGTGCAAACAATGAAATGCCGGTGAATTCACCAAGCGATAACAAACGATTTGATGTTTTGAGCAAGATGGAGGGAGATGAAGTTTTGTTCGTCAGTTCTTCATTCTCTAGAATTTCAGCAGTTGCTGTTCAGTATCGAGAATATTTTTTGTGATATTAAAAATTCGTGTTTGGTGTCTCGTTCAAAAATACCGTAACGCGTCGGTAGTTGCCCCGAAAACAATCAATTTACCAGGCCTTGACGTCGCGGAGTCCCCGCCGACGCAAAACTTGACAGGCATTTTAAACGCCAACGTCATCCAGGAATTTGTTTATAATCAGGTTTGTCATTTTCAGCTTGTTTTGCATTTGTCTGGATCGATACATCGGATTATTAAATTGGTAACGTTGCGAATTCGGTTTTTGTTAATATTGGCAATCGGCTTGCTCTTAGTCGCCGATCTTCGCGCGCAAGTCGATCCGGCCGCTGAAAAACCTACTTTGGCAGACGAGGATTTTTTTGAGTCGCAAGTTCGTCCGATTTTGTTAGCGCACTGTATTGAATGCCATGGTCCGGAAAACTCCGAGTCCGAATTAAGGCTCGATTCTCGCGCGGCGATGTTAGCGGGTAATGACGCGGGCCCAGTGATCGCGCCAACTGCACCGGCGGCAAGTCGACTGTTGGCTTTATTGCCGGCGGATGCAGTACCCCATATGCCGCCAGAAGGTCAATTGTCCGAAGATTCCATCGAAATCTTGCGGCAATGGATCGAACGGGGGGCCATTTGGCCGCAACGGACGGCCAGTTTCGACAAATCTATATTGGCTGCACAGCACTGGTCGTTTCAACCGGTTGCGGGTGATCGCACGCCTATTCCGCTCGATTCTCTGGTGGAGTTAACGATGGACAGTGCAGACGTCCGGGCCCTGGATATGCATGTCGAAGCGTCGCGAAAACGAGTGGGAATCGGTACTGTTCCCAGCGCATCGCCGCGCGAATTGTTGCGTCGCCTCTCGTTCGATTTACTAGGCATTCCACCCACTTGGGACGAATGGCAAACCTTTGAGTCACAACCGTTTGAGCAGGCTTGGCCGCGGCTGGTTGATCAGTATTTGGCGCGACCTGAGTTTGGCGAACGTTGGTCTCGTCATTGGTTGGACGTAACCCGGTACGCCGATACCAAGGGTTATGTGTTTGAAGACGATCGCAATTACAAAACAGCCTATCTCTACCGCGACTGGGTGATTCGAGCGCTCAATGACGATTTGCCCTACGATCAATTCTTAACGCGTCAGATCGCCGCCGACTTGGATCCCAAGGTCAGCGATCGGTCTGAATGGGCGGCGCTGGGTTTTTGGACTTTGGGTCGACGGTTTCTGAATAATCCTTACGACATCTACGACGATCGTTTGGATGTTTTGACGCGAGGCACGCTCGGATTGACCGTCGCCTGTGCTCGCTGTCACGATCATAAGTATGACCCAATCTCGGCCGAAGATTATTATTCATTGATGGGGATCCTGTCCGCTTCTACAGAATCCAAAGTTGCACTGACTGATCCTACCACTGAATATCAAGCAGAACTTGCCAAACGACAACAAGAGTTAGCAGAATACGAACGAGGCGAAGCCAAACAAGGTCGCATCAACGAACTGCGTCGCAAAATTAGCGAATGGGAAAACTCGGACGAGGCACCGCTGCAATTGTTGGTATTGCAAGACGCATCGCCACTGCCCGACTTGCCTCATGTTTTCTTGCGCGGAAATCCTGATCGACTGGGCAATCAAGTACCTCGGCGCTATCTGCGGTTTTTGTCCCCAGCGGATGCGGTGCCTTTCAGCCAAGGCAGTGGTCGTTGGGAGTTGGCTCAGTCGATTGTCGACCCCGACAATCCGTTGACCGCTCGAGTGTGGGTGAATCGCGTTTGGATGCATTTATTTGGCCAAGGATTAGTAAATACCCCCAGTGATTTTGGATTGCGAAGCGAATCGCCCAGCCACCCGGAATTGCTCGATGACCTGGCGGCAACCTTTATTCGCGAGGGATGGTCGACCAAACGATTGATCCGTCGCATTGTCTTGTCGCAAACTTATCGACAGTCGAGTAATGTCTCGGCCGAGATCCGTCAGCGCGATCCGGAAAATCGTTGGCTCAGTCGACATCTGCGGCGTCGCCTAAATTGGGAAGCGATGCGCGACAGCTTGTTGCAAGTGGCGGGGGTTTTGGATCCGACTCTGTTTGGGCCAAGCGTCGAAATCACTCGTGAACCTTTTTCGCATCGCCGTACACTGTACGGCTTTATCGATCGTCAAAATCTCCCCAGTGTTTTTCGGACCTTTGATTTGGCATCGCCTGATACCCACAGCCCGGGCCGATTCACGACGACAGTTCCGCAGCAAGCGTTGTACTTGATGAACGATCCCTTTGTGTTGGAAATGGCCCGTGCTACTTATAAGCGATCCGCCAGTGCCATCGACGATGGGGCAGGGCAGGGACCGCGGGTTCGCTGGTTATACCAGCAGCTATTTTTGCGAGAACCAGGTGAGCGCGAAATTGACTTGGCGGAACAGTTTTTGGCAACGGCGACGGAATCGCAAGCGAATCCCGACTCTGTGCAAACCACCTCGTCGACGAGCATGGATGCCGCTTGGGTCCAATATGTTCAAGCCCTGTTGATCTCCAACGAATTTCAATTTGTAGATTGAGAGGAATCGCGCATGTCATTGTTTCATCACGGGCCATTAGGGGTGCTAAGTCGCCGCGATCTGCTGCGTCGCAGTGGAATGGGATTGGGCGCGCTAGCGGCGCAAATGCTGGTCGCTCCAAATGAGGCAAAGGGTCAAACTGCGAGGTCGAATTTTTCGATTCGCGACGATCAACGGCAGGCTTTACCGTTGGCCCCCAAAGCACCGCCGCGCCAGGCGACGGCCAAACAAGTGATTCATATTTTTCTCAATGGCGGTTGTTCGCATGTAGATACGTTTGATCCCAAACCAAAACTTGCCGAGTATGCCGGTCGCGAAATCCCTATTCAACTTAGTACCGAGCGAAAAACCGGAGCTGCTCTGCCGTCGCCATTTGCGTTTCGACAATATGGTGAGAGCGGGATTCCTGTCAGCGAGATTTTCTCGCACGTGGGCGAAGTGATCGACGAGTTCACGGTCGTCCGCTCAATGCAGGCTGATGTGCCGAATCATGAACCATCGTTGCTGTTGATGAACTGTGGCGAAGCAAGACTGGTTCGACCGAGCGTGGGGTCTTGGGTGACTTATGGACTGGGAACCGAAAACCAAAACTTGCCGGCGTTTGTGGCGCTGTGCCCGGGCGGCTATCCAATCCAAGAATCACAGAACTGGCAATCTGGATTTTTGCCTGGCGTGGTCCAAGGCACTTATATTGATTCGCAATATACCGAGGTCGAAAAGTTAATCGCTAATATTCGCAATCATTCTTGGAGTTTATCGGAACAAAGACGACAATTGGATTTGTTGGCGGAACTTAATCGTCAACATCGCGAGACGCGAGCGGAGGACGCTTTGGTGGACGCGCGGATCCACTCGTTTGAGTTGGCTTATCGCATGCAACAAGAGGCCGCTGAGGCCTTTGACGTGAGCCGCGAGCCCGAACATGTTTTGGCGGCTTATGGACCGGGACCGCAAGCTCGGCAGTTGTTGATCGCGCGGCGGTTAGTAGAGCGCGGGGTTCGATTTGTCCAAGTCTGGCATGGAGCAGGTCAGCCTTGGGATAACCACGATGACTTGGAATCGGAACATCGTCGATTGGCCGGCGAAGTGGACCAAGGGATTGCCGCTTTAATTCGCGATCTTAAGTCCAGTGGACTATTGGAGACAACGCTGGTCATGATTGGCGGCGAGTTTGGTCGAACGCCGACCGTGGAACTGCCTGGCAACAATAATGCCGGCAAAGTAAACGGTCGCGATCACAATCATTATGGATTCAGCATGTTGTTAGCCGGTGGTGGCATGAAGCGCGGATACATTCACGGGGCGACGGATGATTTTGGTTTTCAAGCCGTCGAAAATCCCGTGCATGTTCACGATTTGCATGCGACGATGTTGCATCTGTTGGGCTTTGACCATGAACAATTTACCTTTCGGTATGCTGGGCGAGATTTTCGGTTGACCGACGTCCACGGCCGCGTCATCCACGACTGGTTGGCTTGAGAACTAATTTTCCCGCGAACCGAATTGGACCCTCGCCAACAGCGCGTAAAGATATTACGAGTAGGGACCTAACTGGCCCTGTAGAGACCCAATGTCGGTAACAACGACCATCGGTAGCAACCAACGATCACGAGTTCATTTCTGGTACCCTCGGGATCCCATGTCAGTAGCAATTATTTGCCTACTTCTAACACAAACAATTCCGGAGATGGATTCCGCGAAGCGTTGGTGATGTCGAATTGAATCGTTGCGTTTCCCTGAAATTCACCTTTGGGTGAATAGAGGTCAGCCGTCGTGAAGATTTTTTGAGGAAATTGGGTGCCATCAGGGTCAATCACCAAGTAGTCCAGAAATTCGATGGTTTTGTTGTTTGGCCAAAAGGGGCTGCGTTGAAATTCATACTTGAGCGGCATTTTGGTTTGTTGATCGAACCAAAATCGCATTTTGCGAACGGTTGACGATACAACATAACATTTGCGTTCGTTCAACAGCTCGGAAGAAATTTCCCAGTTGCCTTCTGGTTCATTGAACACTCGTGGGATGAAGACTCGTTCGGAGTCCTTGATTTCCTCACTTTCCGGCCAGCCGAATGCATAAAACACGACATTCGATTCGACCCATTGCGATTTTTCTTTTTGGACACGCAACTCTCGGTGCTCGAGTATTCGACAGGACTCGCCATCCTACACCGAGATCTCCAACTCAGTGGCGTATTTGATTTTGGCATCTGGAGCAGATTTCGTTTTTCGGTAGGAGTATCGTTTTTCGCCATCGCGACCAATTTTCTGCCATTGCAGCCCGGATGAATTTCGCCAACCGTTTTGTGCCGCCAAGGCGTCGTAATGGGCCTCACTGTATGACTCGAAGTAACATCGATCAAACTGAGCGCGAACTGCATCGATTTCCGCTACCAATTCCGACAACGTTATGGAAGGGTCTGCGGTTTGGGAGAATAAGGTGCCAGACCAGGAACATAAACAAATCAGAACGATCAATCTCATCGTCGCCTCCTTGTTATCGGGGAGAACAGAAACAACTGCGATGGACACCATAATCCTAAAGCAACCCGCGCGAGAATTCAAGAAAAATGTACTTCGGGGGTCAGACCCTGTTTTCAGGTGTTCAGGAGGTGCTTGCCCGCGGCCCCAGTTAGTGGTCGCATGCAGTTGTGGCTATACACCAAACAGTATTTGCTGGCGGTTGGACAGGAAGATATTCGGACAGGAAGATATTCGGACAGGAAGATGTTGGGACAGGAAGATAGTGGGACAGGAAGATGAGGGGAAAGGAAGATAGTGAGGATGGGAAGATTGTGGGACACTCCTTCGCAGGCAACTGTGGTAGAATAACGCCTCGGATATAGCATACAGTGCATCAGTATTGTGGCCCTGTCGGTGCCATATATTTGCAAAGGAAGATCGGTGTTTCGGTTGTACTTATTGTTGGGTTTGATTTGCTGCAGCACAGTTTTGCTAGGTTGGTTTACACCGCCGTTGTGGGGAATTCCTATTTGGCAAGACCCACCTGCCCAACCGATGGTCGCAATTGCCACAACACCTGATTTTCAAAGCCAAATCTTGCCGTTGTTATCGGACCGCTGTTTTACTTGTCATGGCCCCGATGCAGCTGCCAATGAATCTGGACTGCGACTTGACGTACGGGCCGAAGCGATTGCGGAAGCGCCCAGCGGCGACGGCGCCACGATTGTTCCCGGCCAGGCCGCAAAAAGTTTATTGTGGCAACGAATCTCCGCAGCCGATACCGATTTAGTGATGCCGCCACCGGGCGGGAACCGACAACCGCTTTCGAAGTCTGAAATCGATTTATTAAAACGCTGGATCGATGCCGGCGCCGAGTACCAACAACATTGGTCGTTAGAACCCATACCCGCTGCAGTTGTTGTGCCGAATCAACCAGACGAACGCTGGTCGCGATCGGAAATCGATCGCTTTGTTTTGGCCGAGGCCGGACTCCAAGGCTTTGAGCCGGCCGCTGAGGCTGAACGCTGGCGATGGTTGCGGCGCGTGACGCTCGACTTGTCCGGCCAAGTGCCAACATTGTCGGAAATCCGAGCATTTCTAGAAGATCGGCACCCTGATGCCTACGATCGCGTCGTCGATCGCTTGCTGGCTTCGCCAACTTTTGGGCAAACCATGGCTGTTGATTGGTTGGACGTGGCCCGCTATGCGGACTCGTACGGCTATCAGTCGGATCAGTTATGCCAAGTCTGGCCTTACCGCGATTGGGTGATCGATGCGCTCAACGACAATTTACCCTACGATCAATTTGTCATACAACAAATGGCAGGCGATTTGTTGCCCGGTGCAACGCGCGAACAAAAACTGGCGACGGCATTCAATCGATTGCATCGCCAAACCAATGAGGGGGGCAGTATCGATGAAGAATGGCGAATTGAATATGCTGCCGACCGTGTTCACACCATGGGCACTGCCTTTTTAGGCCTAACCCTCGAATGTGCTCGCTGCCACGATCACAAATTCGATCCCATTTCGACCCGAGAATATTATCAATTGATGGCTTACTTTAATTCCATTGACGAATCGGGCACGTACAATGATGCCATTCACATTCCCACGCCTACTTTGATGTTACCAACCCCTGAACAAGAGCAACGTTGGCAAACTCTATTAGCGGCCGAACCGGAATTCGAAAAGCAATCAAATCGTATTCAAGACGAGTCGCAAAAAGTATTTGACGTTTGGCTGAGCCAGCGGCGCGGTCCGAAACCACTGACTCCAAAATTACATTTTGATTTGGACGAGCGAGTCGATCAAAGCTACCGAGACCTCATCGGCAAGACCGCGATGGCACAAACCCGCGCTGCCAACCCGGCTGTAGCAGGAGTACACGGTCAAGCCTTAAAGTTTTCTGGCGACGATCCGCTGGTTGTTCCCGCGTTCCCGCTCAGCCCCTCGCAGCCGTTTACAATTGCGATGTGGTTGCGCGTCCCGGAACAACTCGACCAAGCAATTGTGTTTCATCAATCGAGCGGAACCGACACCGGATTTTCGGGAGCGGAACTGACGATGCGGTCCGGCCAATTGCGACTAGCTTTGGTTCGATTTTGGCCCGGAAATGCGGCCGCAATTGAATCGAATATTTTGTTGCCTAGAAATGAGTGGGTTCACGTGGTCGCCAGCTATGACGGCTCCGGATCTGCAAACGGAATGAGCTTAGCGATTAATGGGATTTCCGATTCCGAAGTTCTCCGGGATCGATTGACGAAATCTCCATCGTCCCAGCAGAATATCACCTTTGGCGAACGATTTCGCACGCCCGGCTGCCAAGGCGTCGAGCTGGATGAACTTGTCATTTTTGATGAATCGATAACTGAGCTGGAACGATTGTGGCTGCAACGGCCTACAGATCGCGAACGATTGTGGCAAGAAGCGACGCGCGATCAATTGTGGGAATACTACTTGGCGCGAGAGGTTCCGGCCTTGCGGTTAGCTTGGCTGGAAAGACAAAAATGGATACGGCAAAAATTTGCTTTGCAAGACACGATCCAAGAAGTGATGGTGATGGAAGAGTTAGTTCAGGAACGGGATACTTATATCTTGCCGCGCGGCGAATACGATGCGCCGAAGTCGCCGGAGGTGTTAGTACGGCGCGGCGTGCCAGAGGCTTTGCGGGTTGACGACTCGACCGTCCCAAAGAATCGTTTGGAATTGGCCCATTGGTTAGTAAATCCCAATCATCCGCTGACCGCCCGGGTCGCTGTGAATCGCATTTGGCAACGTTTTTGGGGAACGGGTTTGGTTGAAACCGCCAACGATTTTGGGTTACAAGGCGTTCGCCCTTCACACCCGGCACTGTTGGATTGGCTGGCGCGGGACTTTATCGAAAACGGTTGGGACGTCAAACGACTTTGTCGACAAATTGTGCTGAGTGCGACTTATCGTCAAACATCGCAAGTCGATTTGGCAGTGCGGCAAACTGATCCACAGAACCGTTGGCTGATGCGTGGGCCGTCCCAAAGACTGGCGGCAGAATCGATACGAGACCTCGCGCTGCAAGTCAGCGGCTTGCTGGACGGGCGATTGGGAGGGCCACCGGTTAGTCCTTATCAACCGGATGGATTGTGGACGGAAAGTAATTCGATGTCACCTGGATATCAACCGAGTCAAGGTAACGATCGATTTCGTCGGAGTTTGTATAGCGTTTGGAAACGCACTGCGCCCTTACCGAATATGTTAGCCCTCGATGCGGCCAATCGGGAAACTTGCACGGCCCGACGATCGTTGACCAACACTCCGGTCCAGGCACTCGTGTTGCTGAATGATCCCCAGTTCATTGAGGCGGCTCGGATTTGGGCGGCGAAGTTGTTGGCGGAATCGTCGGCCGATGCCCCAACATCGACTAGCGGCGAGCAACCGGCGACAGCATCTGTCGAGCAACGGTTGACACAAATGTTTGTGGCCATCACCAGCCGTCCGCCTCGCGCCGATGAGCTGCAGATTTTGCAACGATTGCTCCAGGAACAGCTTGAGCAGTACCGCCGCGATGATGCAGAAGCAAAGAAGTTGTTGGCGATTGGAACTGAACCCGCGAGTGCGGTTCCTGGCGTGGAGCCTGCCGAACTTGCCGCGTGGACAACCGTCGCTCTGACGCTCCTTAACACCGACCACGCCATTTGGAAGCGTTGACAATAAATCGAGGGATTCCCGAGCGGCGACGAATTCAGCGCGACGGTCAGCGAGTGACGCGCGCGGTGGGTTTGGGGTGTGTTTGGGTGAAGTTTCGCGGGCAGTGATGATTTGAAACACAGAGGCACAGAGGTCACAGAGTGGCGCGCGCGGTGGGATTGTGAGGCAGTTCGTTTTTGAGAATTTGCGATTGCTGCGACCTTTGGTGCGGCGTGACAGGGTGGCTGGGGTCACGCGGAGGCGCGAAGACGCGGAGGAAACGAGGTCTTGCTGTTAGGGGAAACGAGGCAGTCGTGCCAGAGCGAGGGTAACGCGAGCATGGGCCTCCGCGTTCTCGGCGGCTCCGCGTGAGTTTGAGTGTTGAAAATCAGATGTGTTCGCGGGCAGTGATGATTTGAAACACAGTGGTCACGGACGTCACAGGGGTCACAGGAGTCATGCAGAGGCGCGCGGTGGGACAGGGTAGGGGACACATGGGAAAACGGGATCAGAGCAAAAGTGGACTTTGCTCCGAGGGAGTCGCACTACAGACGCTGTGTTGGTGTTGAACCGTGATGGTGATGGTTAGAACTAAGTATCCGCAGCGGAAGTGGAATGTTCTTCCATCCGTTGAATGTACTGTCGCAGGCGTTCGTTTTCGTCTTTGACATCTTTGAGTGCCAATAGATTTTCGACTCGCTTGACTAGTTCAATTCGTTGGACGGGTTTGGACAGGAAGTCGTTGGTACCCGCATCCACCGCTCGTTCGATATCACCCAATTCGTTGAGAGCCGTGACCATCAGCACCATGATTTTTTGGAGTTGGGGGTCTGATTTGATTTGTTGACACACTTCAAAGCCACTGAGTTTCGGCATCATGACATCCAACAAAATCAAATCGGGATGAAACGAGCGGGCCAACTCTAACGCTTGACGGCCATCAGCGGCAAATGCGATTTCACAAGCGATTCCCGCAAGGTAGGCCTCGAGCAATTCACAGTTTTCGGCGTTATCGTCGACAATCAGGATTCGGTTAAGCTTATTGGAATTCATTTCATTTGTCCTTCGCCTGCACGCTGTAGTTTGCCAATCGCCGACGTTGGCCATCAGGAGCCTTAGCCGTTAAAGCAGCGCGAGCCAAAAGTTATTTGTACTCGCGAACTGCAACTGGCGAGTATACGAAAAAAATGTCAATTCGGATACTCGCCCGCGGTGATCACATTGGATACTTTAGCTGGAATTGGCGATGGCCGTTATTGGAAGTAACGCAGCAGGCCATAATTAGGGGTAATCGTCACCGCGGATGTTGTCTGCAAAACAATGGGAATCACCAGGGCCATAGTTAGGTAGTTAGCGATTAATCGTCCAAATCGGTCCAGTGTTAATCCAGCAAGTTGTTGCATTACCAAGCCGATCAAAAAAACCAAAATAGCAACGCCGTGAGAAAACCACCACAAAAAGGAAAACAGGCCAAATTGCAGTCGAGTGAATCCGTCGAAATTTCCGACCCCATTGGGATCGATCCCCCAACCGGTTGGCCACCAACCAACCGCCCCGATTGCTAATGAGCCAACGATCAATGATTGTGCGGCCAACCTAAAAAAATCTTGGTGACTTTCGAGCAGCGGGGGCAATGGCGAAACGGGCTGTGTGGCTTGAGGTTGAAGTAGGTTCCAGCGATTCGGTGTTAATGAATACGCCAAATTGGCCACCTGGATTTCTGAGTCTTCGCCCGCGATCTTTGATGTTTGCCGCGAGCGAAACCATGCACTTTTCATCGCGAAAGCTGTAACAGCGCAAATGCAGAGTAAAGTAAGCAGTGAGCAAACGATAAACGTTTTCCACCACTCAGGGTATTCAAAAACAACCAAACGTTTGGTGGCGAACAAGAGTACGGCCAGAATCGTTAAGCCCGAGAGCGCGGCAGGTTCAAGCAAAGCAAACCAGCCCTTAGGCAATTTAAAATTTTGGCGAGTTGACTTGATATCTCGCCAAGCCAAGATCGTTGCCAATAGAAAAACCAAAACCAAAGGGACGGCGATCGATAGTAACCAAGGTTTGAGCGGGTTTGCCATTTGCAACATCGAAGAGCAAATACTGGTCAGCAAAGTAGCTAGGAGAAGGCTACGACGAAACGCATTGGCCAACCCTAAAAATCGGCAAATGCTGCAGAGCGCCCACCAGGCCAAAATTAGGTAACCGACGATCGTCAAGCAATCGATCAGGATGGGACGAACGGTAGACCAATAAAGAAATTGAGATTCGTATTCTGCCGATTGTGTCCATTGCATGGCATCGCGGATAATCGGCCGAGAAGGGTGAAAAAAATCGGGCAGCGGCATGGAGAACTCCTTTGCGCAAACGGGTAAGGTGGAAAGATACAACCACAGGCAAGCCACTATGGTAGGCGCGGCACGTTGGCGCTGCCGAATTATTTACATGGGGGGACGCGCGGTCAACCGTGAAATGTGCTGAAAGGGAAATGGCAGGGCAAATTACCAGTTGAGTGAACCTTCGGAGAATCCCAGAAATCCTTAATTTCGTATTGCCATTCAGTCCGAAATCGATATACTTGCCGGTTTTGCATTTTTGATGCCAGCGTAGCTCAGTTGGTAGAGCAGCGGTTTTGTAAACCGCTGGTCGTGGGTTCGAGTCCCTCCGCTGGCTCTTGGTTTGGGAACGGGCTGTTTGTGCTACCCGCGACGTGGGTAGCAAGTGAACGGCCACAAAACAGGCAGAAAGGCCGCTTTTTGGCCGCGAATTATGGGCGACGTGCCTATAAAAAGCGGGTAGAACCAGGGGTGGCGCGGGTTCAAACGGCGGCGGTTGGAACCCATGACGTCGCGGTAGGTGATCGAGATCGACTCCGGCCGACAAAGCCGGAAATTGTTTGGGGGGATACTCAAGTGGCCAACGAGGACAGACTGTAAATCTGTTGGATTTATCCTTCGCAGGTTCGAATCCTGCTCCCCCCATTGCGGAACTCAGTAAAACATGTGATTCTGAAGGGTTGAAACCAACGATGGGCAACCCGTAAATCGCAGTCATCGCGCGTCGTTTCGGTCGACGATAGGGATTGATAATTCAATCGATATTGTTAACCAATTGGAATGGCGAAATTCGTAAGGCCTGAATCGCATTGCCGGTTTACAATCAATGAAATGTTGTATGACTCATTGGTCTGCAGCGGATCTTAGATGTGACGTTAATGTGTTGGACGCGCCAGTCGAGAATAGAGCAGTAATAGCTCCGCGGGTGTAGCTCAATGGCAGAGCTCCAGCCTTCCAAGCTGGTGGTGAGGGTTCGATTCCCTTCACCCGCTTCCGTTGTGGTGTGTGCAGTAAGGATAGAGCGATTATCGCGCGAGTGATTCGCGAGTGATTATCGCTCAGTCCCGCTGAGCCGCTTAACGGATTGTGGTTTGGTTCGTGTTCCCAGTTGGCTTTCAATCAAAGAGTTGTTTGTGCTAGTGACACGGCAACTTGAGTTCGCTGAGCTTTTAGTCAAAGCTGGGGTTTTTGTCGAAGCTGGGGCCATTGTTGAAGCTCGAGTTGCAAGTGAAATCCGATTTACAGTCGGGTTTTGTCAAGCGGTTTTGGCTGCTGTAGCTCAGTGGTAGAGCGCGTCCTTGGTAAGGACGAGGCCATGGGTTCAATCCCCATCAGCAGCTCTGTGGTGTTATCGACCTTGCGGTCGACCATTTTTTCACTTGGTTATTTTAATCATAAGTAGGGTATAGAAAGTCATGGCCAAGGAGGAATTTAAAAGAAATAAACCCCACGTGAACGTGGGGACCATCGGTCACATTGACCATGGCAAAACGACAACGACGGGTGCGATCGTGGCTGTGCAAGCTGCAAAAGGGTTGGCCCAATTCAAGTCGTATGCTGATATCGCCAAAGGCGGTACAGTTCGCGATGCCACCAAGACAGTGACGATTGCTGTG
Source organism: Pirellulaceae bacterium (assembly GCA_041739975.1). GTDB lineage: Bacteria > Planctomycetota > Planctomycetia > Pirellulales > Pirellulaceae > BJ22. The sequence continues at coordinate 19,220 of JBGSMY010000194.1, read as the reverse complement.
GCACACGTGGAATACGAATCGGACAAACGCCACTACGCTCATATTGACTGTCCCGGTCACGCGGACTTTATTAAGAACATGATCACCGGTGCCGCTCAAATGGACGGCGCGATTTTGGTGGTTTCCGCCGCTGACGGTCCAATGCCGCAAACCAAAGAACACGTGTTGTTGGCTCGCCAAGTGGACGTGCCCGCGTTGGTGGTGTTCTTGAACAAAGTCGATCTGGTCGATGATCCTGAATTGTTGGAACTTGTCGAGATGGAAATCCGCGAGTTGCTCAATAAGTACGACTTTGACGGTGATAATGTACCGATTGTTCGCGGTAGCGCTCTGCCCGCCTACCAAAATCCAAAAGATCCAAAAGCCAGTGAATGTATCACGAATTTGCTGAATGCAGTCGATGCTTACATTCCCGAGCCAGCACGCGAAGAAGACAAGCCATTTTTGATGGCGGTTGAAGACGTGTTCTCGATCGAAGGTCGCGGTACCGTGGCTACTGGTCGTATTGAACGAGGCGTGTTGCGAACCGGCGAAGAAGTTGAGATCATCGGACTGTCAGCCGAGCCTCGCAAGACAACTTGCACGGGCGTGGAAATGTTCCGCAAGATCTTGGACGAAGGCCGCGCTGGTGATAACGTGGGTTGCTTGTTGCGTGGTGTAAAACGCGAAGACATCCAACGCGGTCAAGTATTGGCCAAACCAGGTTCGATTAAGCCGCACCTCAAGTTTGAAGCAGAAGTTTACTGCTTGAGCAAAGACGAAGGTGGTCGTCACACGCCATTCTTTAGCGGATATCGCCCACAGTTCTATTTCCGAACCACAGACGTAACCGGCACTGCCAACTTGATTGGCGCAGAAATGTGCATGCCGGGTGACAACGTTCGAGTGGTTGTCGAGTTGCACAAACCAATCGCAATGGATGACGGCGTACGGTTTGCAATTCGCGAAGGTGGTCGAACGGTCGGTTCTGGTGTTGTCACCAAAATCGTCGAGTAGTTCGTATAAAATCTAACAACCGGTGGGCGGCCTGCCGCTGCCGGTTGTTTTTGTATTTACATCCCGAGCCCGATGGCGTAGCATAAACGGCTTGGTTTTTCAGCATTAAATGGTGATAGGGGTGTAGCTCAATTGGCAGAGCACTGGTTTCCAAAACCAGCGGTTGCGAGTTCGACTCCCGCCGCCCCTGCCATTTTATGAGTTCAAAATGTCAGTTCAGCGGTCGGAATATCCGCGATTAAAGTAAAGTATCTTGATCGCAGGAATATCCTCACGAAGGTTTTATCATGAGTTCTGTAACAAAACCTAACCATACGACTCAAGAAGGATTTTGGTCGACTTTGTTACAGTTTTCACTGTATAAACCGACCCAAGGGCGGATTGTTCGGCAAATTACGTTTGCCGCTTTGGCGCTGTTGGCTTGTATGGCTGCCTATGAATTGCACAACGTCGATTGGATTACCGGTTGGTTTTTGCGTTTGACTCAGTGGGGCACGGGCGGACGCTGGTTGTTCTTGGTGTTGTTCGCCATGATTGGATTTTGGATCGGTTTTCGAGTTGTCAATTACCCGAGATTTGCCGATTTTTTAATTTCGGTCGAAGCGGAAATGAACAAGGTTTCCTGGCCGGGTAAAACCGAGCTGTGGCGAGCGTCGGTGGTTGTGATTTTCGTTATTTTCGCGATGGCCGGCTTGTTGTTTTTGTTTGACGTGATGTGGGCCAAGTTCTTTGAGTTCTTAGGAATTCGGTACTTAGGTTGATGTTTGCGGATTAAACGTCGGCGGATCAAGGTCGGCGGTTCAAAGTCGGCTGTATCTTAAAGTTGGCTGTTTCTGTTAAGTGCGGGCGGTTGTTGGTAGGTAGTCGGTGTCGGTAAGGAGTGGCCGGCAGAGTGTGAATTCGGCAGTCGCAGTCTCCTCGGAGAACTGGGTAAGCAAAGGTTTGTTACGGCAAGAATGACTGGTCGGATGCGGTTTGGGGTCGATGCAGTCCTTGGGTTGAAATAAGAAGCGCGACAGTTGGTTCGCGATATCGTTCGAAATTGTTTGAGGCTAGGCGTGACAGAAGAGAAATCGACATCAACGGACCCGACGGACAAGGTAGAGCCGTCTCCGACGATCGGGTCTCAGGACCAATTGTCGTCGGCCGTTCCTCCCAGTGGGCCGATTTCGTTTGCGCCAGCGGAGAATCCCATGCCAGCTGACGAGTCAAAACCGACAACGGTCGCCGAAGATGAATTGCCTTTGGAAACAGAGTTTACCGACGACGACATTGTCGACGAACTTGAAACCGAAGACGGCGACGAAAATGCATCGCCCATCGAAGAGTTAGTGGAAGAAGTCGTCGAGACGCCAACCGATTTACCAATGTCTTGGTATATCCTAAAAGTCCAAGTCAATCGCGAGAATTCGATCTGCGATGCGTTGATTAAGAACATTAAGCGGGCCGGAATGGAACGTTTTTTTGGTGAAATCCTAGTCCCCACGGAGGACGTTCGCGAGTTCACCAAAAGCGGTAAACAACGGGTTGTTAAAAAGAAATTGTATCCTGGGTATATCGTCGTACGCATGGCGATCAACGATGATACTTGGTTTCTGGTTCGCGATACGTCCGGCATTGGCGATTTTACAGGGGCGGCCGGTAAGGCAGTCCCATTGTCGCAACATGAAATTGATCGTATCTTATCAAGCTCACTGCCCAAACCTGCAGATGAAGGCGAAGAAACGATCAAAACCGCGATTAAATTCAAAGTGGGCGATCGGGTTCGCGTCAAGGAAGGCTATTTCCAAAATTACGAAGGCGAGCTGTCGAATATCGACGATCGCAATGGTCGCATTACGGTCATGATCAATATTTTCGGTCGAACCACGACCGTCGAACTCGATCACTGGCAAGTAGAAGAAGTCTAAAACAGGTAACCGGCAAGCCCCTCGGTTTGGGATCGAGTGCGGCTGTCGATTTTTTTGGTATTGGCAATGGCAAAACAAAAACAAGTCACTGGTCAAGCGAAATTTCAAATTCCAGGCGGTCAAGCAACCCCGGCGCCACCAGTCGGTACATCGCTTGGTCGTTACGGTATTAACTTAGGTCAGTTTGTTTCACAATTCAACGAGCGTACGCGCGAGTATGCTGGGACACCAATTCCAGTCGTAGTCACCGTTTACAGCGATCGTTCATTTGAATTTATTACCAAAAGTCCACCGGCGGCGGCCATGCTGAAATTGGCCGCGGGTATTGCCAGTGGCTCTGGTGTTCCCAATCGAACCAAGGTTGGCAAAGTGACCCGCAAACAAATCGAAGATATTTGCACTAAGAAAAAAGATGACATGAATGCACGCGATCTCGATCATGCCATGCGAATGATTGAAGGTACGGCGCGCAGCATGGGGATCGAAGTAGTCGAATAAGTTTAATCCAATTGTCGGCTGCCAGCGGTCGTTGTCTCGAATTTTAAGCAATCTCGCGGTGGAAAATTTTATGAACTCCCAACCGGCTGTTTGATCCCAGTGGGGAATTGGCGGGGCGGGAATTTCCGGTAGATCGATTGAAGTTGGCGGCGGAGTTGGGGGCGGAAAAATCTGACGAATGGCGAGTTTGGTAAATGCACGTTTTCGAGAACGCCAATCAAATTTTTCGAGAGCACCAAGCGATTTCCGAAAAAACAATAACACAGAAAAAACAATAACACAAACGAAAAACGGTTATAGCTGACAGTAGTGGCTGGCAGCTGATATTGAAAAGGTTCAATCGAAATGACAACTCATTCCAAACGATACCGAGCATTGGCCGCAAAAGTGCCTCAAGCCGCGGTGGGATTAGGCAAAGCAGTGGAAGTCCTCAAAGGTTTTGGTGGAACAAAGTTCGACCAAACGGTAGAGATCCACATGAGACTGGGGATTGATGCCAAGCAAGCAGACCAATTGGTCCGCGGTTCTTTGGTATTGCCACATGGCATCGGCAAGACTCAACGTGTCGTTGTATTTGCCAAAGGTGACGCAGCAACCGCAGCTCAGTCGGCTGGAGCCGATTTGGTTGGCCAGCAAGATTTGGCTAAAAAGATTCAAGATGGCTGGATGGATTTCGACGTTTGTATTGCGGCGCCTGACATGATGGGGCTGGTCGGTCCGCTGGGACGAGTGCTTGGTCCACGCGGCCTGATGCCTTCGCCGCGAGCCGGAACTGTTACGCCCGACGTGGCGACGGCGGTTCGCGAATACAAGGCTGGTAAGGTTGAATTCCGCAACGATGCGGGCGGTAACGTCCATGCCGTGGTTGGCCGATTGAGTTTTGAGCCCAAGAAACTCGAAGAAAACATTCAGGCGTTTATGGACTTTGTGATGAACCTCAAACCAGGTTCAATCAAGGGGACTTATTTGAAAGGCGTATCGATTTCCGCGACTATGTCGCCGGGAATCATCGTTGCCGCTTAAGTCAATTTTTAAGCAAATGCCAGCATTAAGCGGAGCTTGTTTGAAAGGTCCGCCGAATCCGATAAGAAATTTCGTACGAGCTATCAAGAACCAAGTTTTCAGTGAATATGAAACGGGCCGCTAGCGACTCAGTCGCTGTGGTTCGAATTGAGAAAGACTCCGATGAGCAAAGTAGTCAAAGAGATTATTGCCAAAGACATTGCCAAGCGTTTGCAGGGCATCGAAGATTGTGTGGTGGCCAATATGGTTGGCTTGGATAGCGAGAAAACGGTCGCCCTGCGACGCCACTTGCGAGCCAAGAAAATCAACGTCATGGTCGTCAAAAACAGTATGGCTCGAATGGCCACACGCGGCACGCCGTTGGCCCCCGCGTTTGAGAAACTTAACGGAACCGCGGCAGTAATTTACGGCGGTGACGACTTTGTTTCGCTAGTAAAAGAAGTGGTCGACCTGGACAAGAATGAAACTTACGCTGCTTTCGAGGCCCGTGGTGGCGCGATGGATGGCGAATCGCTTAATGCAGCAAAAGTCAAAGAAATAAGCAAGTGGCCAAATCGCCAAGAACAATTGTCGATACTGGTCGGTCAGATTCTTGGTCCGGGACGTCAATTGGCCGGTCAAATCAAAGGCCCTGGTGGCAAGTTGACCAGCCAAATTGAACAAGCCGGCGAAAAGAACGGTTAAACAATTCAACGTCCGTAGAATAGGGTTGGTGGGGTCCGATCGACACTGTTTTCCGCTTCTAAAAGTGGTGTCCAAGGACCGAGATTTTTTAAATTCAATAATCGATTGGTCGGGAAACGATGAGCCGACGGCCAAATCTTAAGGTGATTGGGCTCGACTCAAAGAAAGGGTGATGTAAATGTCAGATTCTGCAACAATGGAATTTTCGGATGCTACCAAGGATATGGGCGACAAGATCGCTAACTTGACGCTGAAGCAAGCCAAAGAATTGAGCGACTATTTGAAGGCTCAATACGGTATCGAAGCGGCCGCTGGTGGCGCGGTGATGATGGCCGCTCCAGCTGGCGATGGTGGCGCTGCCGCAGCCGTCGAACAAACTGAGTTTGATGTTATTCTTACCGGTTTCGGCGACAAAAAGCTGGACGTTGTCAAAGTTGTCAAGAACATCACTGGCGCATCGTTGATGGACGCCAAGAAGATGGTCGAAGGCGCTCCGGCAACGATCAAACAAGCCGTTTCCAAAGAAGAAGCTCAAAAGATCAAAGCCGAAATCGAAGCAAACGGCGGAACTGTCGATCTGAAGTAATTCAGATCGCAGGTCGTCGTGCGGACGGTTGCCAAACGTGGAGGGTTGGCGCTTGGCTACCGTCACTCGGTTTCATTCCAATCCCTGAGCATGGTTTTTTCTGAGCGTGCCAAAAACCCCTCCAATTAGAAGTGCGGTTGGCTCAATCGCTGAAACTGCGCGCCGATCCTCGGTGCGGAGTTTTTTTGTTTGCGCACGAAAAGCACCTCGAAACGGCACCGAGATTTGATTTTAGTCAGGCGCGATTGAAACTGGTATCCGAACCCAGAGGTTCAAGTCGTCGGTTCATAATAAAACGTTGATTCGCAGAGACAAGTGAAGTTTTCATAAGTTTTGTGGATTTTCAAAATTGGAATGAATCCAGGTCCAAAAGAGTTCCCGACGCCATTAAGGCCTTAGGAACGGATAGTTCAAATAACCGAGTTCGCATCGTCGTATCGTGTTTCATTTGATTTAAAATCCGCGTGATCCAAAGTCATCGGGTTCACCAGCTCGGTTCAAATGTTGGAACTTGTGATCGCTCGCATGATCCATCGGTCGATCATCTGTCGTTAATTAGCAAAAGGGAGATTTTGCGTCCATGGCAACATCCGCAATTCGTCGATTGGTTACGAACTCGGTTCGCCGATTTGGAACGGGACGAGATTATCAGATTCCACCCGATCTGACTCAAATTCAAACAAAAGGCTACGAAGCTTTTTTGCAGCTGAATGTCGATCCAGACAAACGCAAAGATCAAGGCATTGAAGGCGTCTTGCGTGAAATTTTTCCAATTGAAAGCTACGACAAACAAATTCGTTTGGAGTATGTCCGATACGAATTGGGTAAACCTCGCTACACGCCGGAAGAATGTCGACAATTGCGGTTAACCTACGGCCGACCGTTTCGCGTTTGGTTGCGTTTGCTCAAAGACCAGCCCATCGAAGAAGAAGTGTTCTTGGGTGATATCCCCATCATGTTGGGTGGGGGTGAGTTCATCATCAACGGTGCGGAACGCGTGGTCGTCAACCAGCTTCACCGCAGCCCGGGCGTTGACTTTGTGATGGAGCAAGAAGGCACCTCGGACCGCGAAACTCCAAGCTGCCGAGTGATCCCCGAACGAGGTTCCTGGATTGAAATTAACGTTTCCAAAAAAGATACGTTGACAGTGCGCATTGACCAAAGTGGCAAGTTTTCGGCGCTGACGCTACTGCGGGCCATGTCGCCCAAGTACAGTGAAAACGCCGACATTCTGCGATCGTTTTACGAAACGACCAAAGTTAAGGTCGTCGATAAGCGCAGCGCGGCCAAATTAGAGGGAAAGATTGCCGTTGATGACGTTGTTTATCCAACCGGTTCAGATCGGGCTGGTGAAATCATCGTCGAAAGCGGTCAAAAAATCACCAAGGTTGCTGCCGATACCATCTGCACCGTCGGTGTCAAAGGTCTGGAGGTAATGCCGCAACCCAAGAATAATTTGATCTTCAATTCAATTGCGGAAGACAATTGTTCCAGCCATCAGGAAGCTTTGTTGCGGGTTTACCAACGTCTGCGACCAGGTAACCCAACGGGCTTGGAAAAAGCCAAGACCTTGTTTGACGAAAAGTTTTTTGATGCCAATCGATATCGGCTGGGACGTGTCGGTCGTTTCCGTATCAACCGCAAATTAGGGTTGAATATATCGGAAGAAATCATGACACTTCGCCCTGAAGACATTTTGGAATCTATCAAATACCTGCTCGAATTGATGAGCGGCAATGTGACTGAGACCGAACGAGCTGTGCAGGCTGAGATCGATGATATCGATCACTTGGGCAATCGCCGTTTGCGGACGATCGATGAATTGGCTTGCGACGAATTGCGAAAAGGCTTTTTGAAGCTTCGCCGCACGGTCCAAGAACGAATGAGTTTGAAAGAATTGGAAGACATCACGCCTCGCAGTTTGGTGAACCCCAAGAGTATTTCAGCGGCATTAGAATATTTCTTCGGTCGGGGTGAATTGTCTCAGGTTGTCGACCAAACAAACCCCTTGAGTCAATTGACGCATGAGCGGCGATTATCGGCGCTGGGACCCGGCGGTTTGAATCGAAAACGTGCCGGCTTTGAAGTTCGCGACGTTCACATTTCGCACTATGGTCGAATCTGTCCGATTGAAACGCCTGAAGGTACCAACATTGGTTTGATCTCCAGTTTGGCCATTTATGCGGCCGTCGATTCCTACGGGTTCTTGGTCGCTCCTTATCACATTATCAACCGCGGCCGGGTAACTGACCAAGTCGCTTGGCTACGGGCCGACGAAGAGACAAATGCCTTTATTGCACCGGCTGATACCCCGGTTGTTGACGGCATGATCGAGCCCAGCAAGACCTTGGGCGGTAACGTCTTGGCACGTCACCAGGAGGACTTTGAACTGGTACCACCGGAACAAGTCCAATACATCGATATTGCACCAAGTCAGATGGTAGGTGTTTCGGCCGGTTTGATTCCGTTTTTGGAACACGACGATGCCAACCGCGCTTTGATGGGTTCCAACATGCAACGCCAAGCTGTGCCGCTGTTGGTTACTGAGCCACCCATCGTGGGAACAGGCATCGAACGATCGGTTGCGGAAAACTCGAGCATGGTGATTCGCGCTCAACGGGCTGGTAAAGTCAGCTATGTCGACGCCAACCGCATCGAAATCGGCGGCGACGTCTATCCATTGAAAAAGTTTGTTGGCTTGAACGAACGAACTTGCTTAAATCAACGACCGATTGTGGATTTGGGCCAAAGGGTCAATCGCGGAGATGTGATTGCCGATGGTGCTGCGACCCATTTGGGTGAATTGGCCTTGGGCCGAAACGTAATTGTCGGATTTATGTCGTTCGATGGCTACAATTACGAAGATGCCATTATCATCAGTGAAGAACTGGTGAAACGCGATGTGTACACATCGCTGCACATCGAGGAATTCGATGTTGAAATTCGGGAAACTAAACTCGGACCTGAAGAGTTCACGCGAGACATTCCCAACGTTAGTGAACGCGCCCTGAAAAATCTCGACGAAACGGGTATTGTTCGTGTGGGTACCTACGTGAAACCGGGCGACATTTTGGTTGGCAAGATTTCACCAAAGTCCAAGACCGAGTTGACGCCTGAAGAAAAACTATTGCACGCCATCTTTGGTCGCGCCGGCGAAGACGTGAAAAACGATTCGCTCGAAGTGCCGTCGGGTGTGGAAGGCATTGTGATCGACACGCAGCGATTCTCGCGCAAAATGAGTTTGTCGGACGAAGAACGAAAAGTTTTTGAAAAAGATCTAAAAGCGGCTGAAACCGAAGGCAACGACAATATTGCCAAAACGTTTTCAGAAATGTTGGAAGCCATGGAAAAGGTGATCGGCAAATCGATCACCGATGATGATGGCACGCCGCTGACTCGCGATCAAAACTCAAAATTCTTGGCGGAATACGCTGCGAATTTCCGAATTGCCAACGTGCTCAAGAGCATGCGCAGCGAAGATCGAATTGGACAAGTCCAAGAAATTTACAATGAAAGCTGGCCACGCGTAGAATTGGCTGTCGATCAACGCGATCGCAAAGTCAACAGTATGAAGCGGGGCGATGAATTGCGCAGCGGTGTGATGCAGATGGTCAAAGTCTACATTGCTACCAAGCGTGTGATTTCAGTCGGCGATAAAATGGCCGGTCGACACGGTAACAAAGGTGTGATCGCCAAAATTCTGCCGGTAGAAGACATGCCATTTTTGGAAGATGGTACGCCACTGGAAATCATGCTCAATCCGCTGGGCGTTCCGAGCCGCATGAACGTGGGTCAAATTCTGGAGACTCACTTGGGTTGGGCGGGAGCCAAGTTGGGCTTTCAAGCGATTACGCCTGTGTTTGATGGTGCATCCGAACAAGATATCAACAATTGTTTGGCGGAAGCCGGTTTGCCTGCACACGGCAAATCACAGTTGTATGACGGCCGTACCGGTGAACCGATGGGACAGGAAACAACTGTCGGTTACTTGTATATGCTGAAATTGCACCACTTGGTTGACGACAAAGTTCACGCTCGAAGCACAGGGCCTTACTCCTTGATTACCCAACAACCGTTGGGTGGCAAGGCACGCTTTGGTGGTCAACGATTCGGGGAAATGGAAGTTTGGGCGCTGGAAGCTTATGGTGCCGCTTACATTCTCCAAGAATTGTTGACGGTCAAGAGCGACGACGTCGAAGGCCGTACTAAGATTTACGAATCGATGGTCAAAGGCGAAAACACGTTGGAAGCCGGTACACCAGCCAGCTTTGACGTTTTGACCAACGAAATTCGAGGCCTAGCCCTCAATATGCAACTGGAAAAACGACGAACCTAAGTCGCATTTCCTAGATCCCTATTTTCAGTATCGGTTTCTGTATTTTTTGTTTTTCTAAGGAGAGGGTGCCCATGGCAATTGCCGACACCTCATACGACAGAATCAACGATTACTCGTCCGTCAAGATCAGCTTGGCGCGACCTCATGACATTCGCAGTTGGTCGATGGGCGAAGTGAAAAAGCCAGAGACGATCAATTACCGCACTTATCGACCTGAAAAAGACGGGCTGTTCTGCGAACGTATTTTTGGTCCAGAAAAAGACTGGGAATGCGCTTGCGGCAAGTATCGCGGTATGAAATATAAAGGCATGATTTGCGATCGTTGCGGCGTTAAAGTCACCCACTCGCGCGTTCGTCGCAAGCGGATGGGACATATTGAATTGGCCGCGCCAGTCGTTCATATCTGGTTTTTCAAAGCGATGCCCAGTCGCTTGGGTAACTTGCTCGATATGAAAACCACGAGCCTGGAAAAAGTCATCTATTTCCAAGATTACGTGGTTACCAACCCGGGCGCCACAGACCTCAAAGCTCAACAATTGTTGACTGAAGAAGAACTGCGGGAAGCACGTGGCACTTGGGGCGATTCGTTCAAAGCGGGAATGGGTGCTGAATCCATTCGCGATTTGTTGTCCGCCTTGGATCTCGCCAAGCTCAGCGAAGTGTTGCGCGCCGAAATGTTTTCGACGAACTCCAAGCAGAAGAAAAAAGACATCACCAATCGACTGAAGATCGTTGAGTCGATTCGCGACAGCGAAAACCGACCCGAATGGATGGTTCTCGACGTGATTCCTGTGATTCCTCCGGATTTACGTCCGCTGGTGTTGCTCGAATCGGGTAATTTCGCGACCAGCGATTTGAACGATTTGTACCGCCGAATTATCAATCGCAATAATCGACTTCGCAAACTCGTCGATTTGAATGCACCCGAAGTCATCATTCGCAACGAAAAACGAATGTTGCAGCAATCGGTCGATGCACTATTTGACAACAACCGTTGCAAACGACCTGTATTGGGCAGTAGCAATCGGCCGCTCAAATCGTTGACCGATATGATCAAAGGTAAACAAGGTCGTTTCCGCGAAAACTTGCTGGGTAAACGCGTTGACTATTCGGCCCGTAGCGTGATCGTCGTTGGCCCGCGTTTGCGTTTGCATCAATGTGGTCTGCCGAAAAAGATTGCCTTGGAGCTCTACCAACCGTTTATCATTCGCAAACTCAAAGAATTGGGTCATGCCGATACGATCAAAAGCGCTAAGAAAATGTTGGAGCGCAAAGACGAAGAAGTGTGGGATATTTTGGAACAAGTTATCCAGAATCATCCGGTCATGCTCAATCGCGCCCCGACGTTGCACCGCATGGGCATTCAAGCCTTTGAACCGGTGTTAGTTGAAGGCAATGCGATCCATTTGCATCCGTTGGTTTGCAAAGGTTTCAACGCGGACTTCGACGGCGATCAGATGGCGGTGCACTTGCCACTGTCAATTGAAGCGCAAGTTGAGGCTCATACATTGATGATGTCGACGAATAACATCTTTGCACCATCAAACGGCAAGCCGATTATGAGTCCATCGCAAGACACGGTGATGGGTTGCTACTATATCTCGTTGATGTTGCCTGGGCAAAAAGGCGAAGGTATGGTGTTCTCCTCGTTTGCCGAAGCGGAAATGGCTTACTCGCAAGGTGTTATTACCGTTCATGCGAAAATCAAAGTTCGTTTGCCGGAAGGGCGAGTCGAGCGCCGCAATGAAGAAGAACGATTGCAAAATCGAATCATCACAACCAGCTATGGTCGCATCATGTTCAACACGATGTTGCCAGAGGGCATGGATTTCTACAACTATCCGCTCCGCAGCGGTGACTTGTCGTCCGTGATTTCCGATTGTTACCAAGTTCTGGGACGTCGTGCCACGATCAATTTGCTCGACGATATGAACCAACTTGGTTTCCGCGAAAGCACTCGCAGTGGTCTGTCGTTTGCTACGGATGACTTGGTTACGCCCGATACCAAGGAAAAAGTCGTGGCTGAAGCGGAAAAAGAAGTACTCAAATTCCGCAAGCACTACGAACGGGGTGTGATCACGGAACAAGAACGCTACAACAAAGTTCTGGAAACGTGGACGCATGCTCGTGAGCAGATTACTAAGAGCATGATGCAAGCCATGGAGCACGACGATCGAGGTGGCAAAGGCTACGTCAATCCTGTGTACCTGATGGCGCACTCGGGTGCCCGAGGTGGTGTCGAACAAATTCGGCAGTTGGCCGGCATGCGTGGTTTGATGGCCAAACCGACCGGTGAAATTATCGAAACACCGATCAAGGCTAACTTCCGCGAGGGCCTAACGGTGCTGGAGTACTTCAGCTCGACGCACGGTGCTCGTAAAGGTCTGGCCGATACAGCATTGAAAACGGCTGACTCGGGTTATTTGACCCGTAAATTGGCCGACGTTGCCCAAAACGTTGTGATCACCCAAACCGATTGTGGTACCACCAAAGGTATTACCAAAGGAATCATTTATCGCGGTGAACAAGTCGAAGTTCGATTGGCAACGGCGATTACGGGACGTGTATCTCGGCAAAATATCGTCAATCCGGTGACCGACGAGGTCGTCGTTCGTGAGAACGAAATGATCACAATCGATATCGCACGGAAAATCGAAGAAATGGGATTGGAGAAAATCCAAGTCCGCAGCCCGTTGACTTGTGATGCGGCCCTCGGCGTTTGCCAACATTGTTATGGCATGGATATGTCGACTGGTGCGATGGTCGAAGAAGGCATGGCGGTCGGTATCATTGCTGCTCAAAGTATTGGGGAGCCCGGCACTCAGTTGACCATGCGTACGTTCCACTTCGGTGGTGTCGCCGGTACGGTGACGGAAGAAAGTGAAAAGCAAACCAAAAAGGGCGGTATCGTCAAATTAACGCGCATGCGTTATGTCACCAATGACAAAGGCAACACGGTTGTTCTGAACCGGAACGGCGAAATTGCGATCTTGGATCATAAAGGCCGCGAATTGGAAAATCACAAGGTGCCAGCGGGTGCCGTGTTGCATGTCCAAGAAGATCAAGATGTTCCGCCCAATACGATCCTCTGCAAATGGAATCCGCACGCGATTCCAGTGCTAAGCGAAGTAAGCGGTATCGCTCGCTTTGAGGATATCGTCGAAGGCGAAACGATGAAGGAAGAACGTGATTCCAGCGGTACCATTCGCCGTTCGATCATCGATTTCAAAGGCGATTTGCATCCCCAAATTATCGTTGAAGACGAACAAGGTAAGACCTTGGACGTTTATTACTTGCCGGAACGGGCTCACATCGCGGTTCAAGCGGGCGAGCGAATTTCAGCCGGCTCGACGATCGCAGAAACCCCGCGCGAAGCCTCGGGCGTTTCGGACATTACCGGTGGTTTGCCACGGGTTACCGAGATTTTCGAAGCTCGCAAACCAAAAGATCCAGCTGTACTTTCGAAGATCGATGGCGTGGTTGAAATTCTGAACGAAAAGAAACGCAACAAACGCACCATTATTGTTCGCAACGAACAATCGGGGATGGAAGAAGAGCATTTGGTGTTGCCGGGCAAACGATTCCGCGTGCATTCCGGCGACTATGTCAAAGCTGGCCAGCAATTGATCGACGGTCCATTGGTGCCGCATGACATTCTGGACGTCTCTGGCGAAGAGGAAGTGCAAAAATATTTGCTCAATGAAGTTCAAAGCGTCTATCGCAGTCAACGCGTCGAAATCAACGACAAGCATATCGAAGTGATCGTCGCGCGGATGTTGCGAAAAGTCAAAATCGAAAGTCCAGGTGATACTCCGATGCTGTCGGGTATGGTGCTAGATCGATTTGATTTGCGCCGCGTTAACGATGAGCTGGATAAATGTTTAAAAATTACGGAACCGGGTGACAGTAGTTTTGCCAAAGCCCAAATCGTTCTCAAAGAACACGTTGAAGAAGAAAACGTCAAGATTGAGACGTTGGGTGGCAAACTGGTAAAAGGAACGAAGCCCAAACATGCGACGTCAAAACCGCAATTGTTGGGTATCACCAAGGCCTCGGTTCAAAGTTCAAGCTTTATCTCGGCCGCCAGTTTCCAAGAAACCACCAAAGTTTTGACCGAGGCCGCTTTGGCGGGCAAAGTCGATCACTTAGTTGGCCTGAAAGAAAACGTGATTTTGGGTCACTTGATTCCGGCCGGTACCGGATTCCGGACCTTCCAGGATTCCGAAGTTCGTTATAACTTGGACGCGATGCGAGCCATGGCGACTTCGCCGGGCCAGACCTTGGAACAAAGTTTCCCGTTATTGGAACAAGCCGGCAGCGACGGACTGGGATTCACTACCGCCGAAGATGTCGAAGGGTTTTCCGAAACGCGATCGCCATTGGATGAGCTGATGGGAATGGGGGGCGACGATGACGTCGAATTCCCAAGTCCAGCCAGCGAAACCGGCACATTTATGCCAGCCGACGAGATGGTAGATGACTTGGCGGATGATTTGGGTGACGACGATTTTGGTGATGAAGGCGAAGAAAATTTGTAGTCGGAGGCTGAAACTGGTTGGGTGGATCGACATTTTGGCCGAATATTCCGGCAAAAATGACTCGATCCGCTTGACGGAGTCCCCGAAACCGATATCTTAGTCTCAAGTCAAAAAATTCGTTTAGCCGACGTGTGGAAAGTCGTGTCGCCGCTGTTTTATTGTCGATACGAGTGATAAGTCAAGTTGTGCGATAAACGATGAGCGGTAAAACTGGGTATAAATACCCTTTTGCTGTTGTTGTTTTGCCAACAGTGTATTGAAATTACAAGGTTTATTGGTTTAAAGAATGCCAACAATTAATCAACTGGTTCGCAATCGCCGCCGCCAGCAAAAACGATTTTCCAAGTCACCGGTGTTGGATAAGTGCCCGTTCAAGCAAGGTGTTTGCTTGCAAGTTCGCACGATGACTCCCAAGAAGCCGAACTCGGCTTTGCGGAAGATCACGCGTGTGCGTTTGTCCAACGGAAAAGAAGTCACCGTTTACATTCCGGGTGAAGGACACAATTTGCAAGAGCA
This sequence comes from Pirellulaceae bacterium, assembly GCA_041739975.1. GTDB lineage: Bacteria > Planctomycetota > Planctomycetia > Pirellulales > Pirellulaceae > BJ22. The sequence continues at coordinate 4,133 of JBGSMY010000194.1, read as the reverse complement.
CTCGATCGTGCTCGTGCGCGGTGGACGTGTACGCGATCTACCGGGTGTTCGATATCACGTGATTCGCGGTAATCGCGATACTTTGGGTGTTGAGAAACGTCGTCAAGCCCGCAGTAAATACGGGGCGAAAAAGCCTTAAGCTCTCAACATCGATATTTCCAAAAATAGCAGCAACATTTCGTTAGTGGACCACCATGGGAAGAATTACAGCAAGTCGCACGTCGCTGAGACCCGATGCCCAATACGGCTCGGAGTTGATCAGCAAATTTATTAATTGTTTGATGTGGGATGGCAAAAAGTCCGTCGCACAAGCCGTCGTATACAACGCCTTGGCTGAAATTCAAAAACGCCAACCTGACAAAGATCCGGTTGATGTGTTTCACCAAGCAATTGAAAACGTAAAGCCACACATCGAAGTGCGTTCGAAGCGCGTGGGTGGTGCATCGTATCAAGTGCCAATGCAAGTCAACCGACAACGACAGTTGTCGTTGGCAATTCGCTGGATTCTTTCAGCCGTCCGCGACAAAAAAGGTCGCGCCACACATATTAAGTTGGCTGATGAGCTATGGGCCGCTTACAATCGCGAAGGCGCCGCTGTTACCAAACGCGAAAACACGCATCGCATGGCCGATGCCAACAAAGCGTTCGCCCACTTCGCTTGGTAGTCCCGACCGTTTACCAACCGTTTCTCTTGTTCCAGTGAAACGGTTTTTTTATGCGCTGACTGCAGTTTGGTGGCCTTGACCATGACCAGAAAAATTGAACAGATTCGAAATATTGGGATCATTGCCCATATCGATGCCGGTAAGACAACCGTCACCGAACGGATGCTGTTTCTCAGCGGCACTAAACATCGGGTTGGCATGGTGGACAAAGGGACCACCACGACCGACGACGATGAAGAAGAACAGAATCGCGGCATTACCATCTATGCTGCCTGTGTAACATTTGATTGGAAAGACGTTCACGTCAATTTGCTCGATACACCCGGACACGTTGACTTTACTGCTGAGGTCGAACGCAGCTTGCGGGTGCTCGACGGCGCGGTCGTCGTTTTTAGCGCTCGCGAAGGGGTTGAAGCGCAAAGCGAAACCGTTTGGCGGCAAGCTAATAAGTACGGCGTGCCGCGCATTTGTTTTATCAATAAACTCGACCGTGAAGGTGCGGACTTCGAACGCGTTAAAAACGAGATTGTCACTCGGCTCAAGGGAAAACCCTTAGTCCTGCAAATGCCGGTTGGTCAGGGGCCTGCACATACCAATGATCCGTTTCGCGGTGTCATCGACCTGATCAAAATGAAATTGTTAACATTTCAAGACGAAGGCAAAACGATGAAGGAGACTTCAATCCCCGAAGACCTTCAAGAACTTGCCGAAATGGGTCGTGCAGAAATGTTGGAAGAATTGTACAGCCACAGCGATGAACTGGCTGAGTTAGCATTGTCCGAGGCTCCGATTCCTAACGAACTGATTCGGGATGCGATTCGCCGAGCGACAATTTCCGGAGCGATCCAGCCGTTGGTTTGCGGTTCTGCGTTGCACGGAATAGGCGTGCAAAGTGTTTTAGATAGCGTCAAGTATTATTTACCAAGCCCGCTCGATCGGCCTGCGGTCAGCGGCGAAAACCCCATTAAAAAAGACTTGGTGGAAAAACGCAAACCGGATCCACAGGAACCCTTTTGCGGTTTGGTGTTTAAAATCTTGCCCGCGAAAACGGGGGATTTTTATTGGATTCGCGTCTATTCGGGAACGTTAACGGAAAACAGCCGCGTAACATGTCCCAGTCAAGACAAAAAAGAAAACATTGCCCAGCTTTGGCAAATTCACGCCTCGAAAAAAGACAAAGATGGCCAAATTGAAAAGGTTTCGGCTGGAGATATCGTCGGTGTGATTGGACCTCGTTATGCCGTCACCGGAGACACGTTGTGTGACACCAAAGCGCCAATTTTACTGGAGAGCATCCAGTTTCCCGAAACGGTGATCGAAATGGCGTTAGAGCCAGAAACCACAGCCGATCGCAAAAAATTGAGCGAGACGCTCGAAATGCTCAAACGACAAGATCCAACGTTTAAGGCCAAAGAAAATGAAGAGACAGGGCAGACATTGATTGCAGGTATGGGCGAGTTGCATTTAGAAGTGATTCGCAACAAGTTGCTCCGTGATTTCAAATTGAATGTCAAGGTTCACAAGCCTCGGGTTTCATATCGAGAAACCATCGAACGTGCTGTGGAGGTTACAGGAACGTGTCAGCGCATCGTCAATGGTCAACAATTGTTTGCCAGATTGACTTTAAAAATGGAGCCATTGCCGAACTCTGATAAACGCGTGGAAGTTTTGAGCCGATTGGCTGCCACGCCTTTGCCCGCTGAAATGCAGCAAGCCGTGATGGACGAAGTTCGTTCGCGCGCTGATGGTGGTGGTTTGATTGGTAGTTTCCCACTATCGCAAATTCGCGTGACCTTATTGAACGCGGAATTGAACGAACAATCAACTCCCGTCGCTTTTACAATCGCAGCAGCTGATGCGTTTGAATCCGCGTTGCGCGAAGCAGGTCCGGTGTTGTTGGAACCGATCATGAAATTGACGATCACCACGCCGGACGATTTTTACGGAGATTTTGTGGGTGATATCGCTCAACGCCGTGGACGTATTTCCAAGACAGATAGTTTTGGGGGAGTCACGGTTATCGAATCGCAGTGCCCCTTGGCTGAATTGTTTGGTTACTCCAATGCGATGCGGAGTATGAGTCAGGGACGCGCGGTCAGTAGCATGGAGCCATTCAGTTACGAGCCAGCGCCTCATTCGGTTGCCGCCAGCTTTCAAATGTAAATCTTCGAATCGCTAGTGAGATTGCTCTGTTTGCCCGAGGAGCGCACGCATTTTTCGAACCGCCGCGGGGTTTAGCGTCCGGTGCTGGTCGTTGGGTGCAAACCGCAAGGAAGTGAGGCCGTATCCGGGATCGACTGCGGGCATCGAAAACGAGCCGTGGATTTGGCGTAAAGGCACATTCTCCAGCAAAGCCTCGAGATTGTCAGGTGCAATGCCACCGGCAGCGATCACTTCAATTCGATCGCCCGCCGATTGCATGATCCGATTTAAGTTTGTGGAACCGGCGAGGGCCGTCGATTGCTGCCCGCTTGTCAATAAACGTTTAACACCAGCGGCGATCAATTGTTCGAGTGCCGTGGGCCAGTGATGCGTCAGGTCAAAAGCACGGTGGAACACGAGTTCGCGACCGGCAGTGAGTTGGGCCAATTCTTGTAATCTTTTGGTATCGATATCTCGAAGTTCGGTCAGCACACCGACCGCCACACCAGCGACTTGCGTTTCCAAAATCGCGCGTAGTTCCGCCAGCATGGTCCGCCAATCCGCTTCGCTGTAACAAAACCCGCCAGGGCGCGGCCGAACCATGGCGATGACGGGAATCGAGACGGCCGCCAATACTTCACGCAATAATCCAGCCGAAGGTGTCAAACCTCCCAGCGGCAAAGCTGCGTTGAGTTCCAAGCGTTGAGCGCCGCAGCGTTCCGCCAAGATGGCATCGTCCAGCGAACCAACGCAGACTTCGAGAATCGTTGGTTCAGCTGGCCCGGCAGAGTTTGGTTCGACCATTATTTATCCTGATCGGGATGGCAATAAGCTAAGGCATTGAGCACGTAAGCGGTCACCAAATTGGGGTCGCCTTCGTACCAACGGTCAGCCTCGTTGGTCCAAGAACCATCATCTCGTTGACGTTTTTTGAGTTCTTGCACCAAATCGGCACGCCAATTATGCGATTGGCCTTGGGCATCAACAATCAATCGTTCACCATTTGCACTAAGTGCTTTGGCGAAGACGTGGTAATAATAGAACAGTCCTTGTTGGTCCATTCCGGGATTCGATGTTACATCGTAATTGCGGCGAATCCAATCGAACGCTGCCTTGACGCGAGTATCGTCTTTTTTAACGCCGGCATACAGGAAACTTTTGAGACCCGAATAGGTCATTGAGGCATAACTGCGCAGTCCACCGGAAGTCGATTCTCCCGCTTTGCTTTCGCCCTCACCCACGGGCGAATAGATAAATCCGCCGCGATCTTCGGCAGTGGTTTTGGCTGCATAGTCAGCCGAATTGTTGGGGCCCGGCAGGTTTTGC